>JBPEXP010000335.1:0-13213 GCA_052031475.1 Flavobacteriaceae bacterium
ATTATCAAATGATTTAAACAGATTTAATGCACTTATCATACACTAATCATTAATATCTTAAAGTTTGAGTTTGGAAGTCAGGTGATTAGAACTATTTTCCTTCCTTGAACTAAAATGCTAACAAGAGTGCTTTAAATCATCAAATTGCCAATGCATAATTCATCTCAACTTCTACATCTTACATTAATATCAAAACTGCAAGTATTTTACTGAGACAAAATTTAACTTAGAACATGGGGCGGGGTTAAGAGAACCCCATCTTTGGTTTATTCCTCAAATCATCAAAAGACCAATGAGCAGATCAACTCAATTAGCCATTAGCAATGCCTCTAAGAATGGAGAAATCCAATACACTGAATTGACAACTCAAATCCAAAATAGCCGTATCTTCGCCTTCTAAATTTAAAAACCCGGGGCAGCTATGAGCAAATTGGTCAAAGGTCTAAGGCATTTTTCACTTCTGTTATTGGTTGGCCTTATCTTTTTCAGTTGCTCCGATGAGCGGTTGGAATATCAGATCATCTCTGAACCCAATCCCTATGTCATTGCCCCTCTGACCGCCGAATTACAGATCAGTACCAAGCTTCCTTCCAGTATATCAGTTAAAGTGCTGGGACCTTCGCCCATTGAAAGATCATTTGATTCTATTGCCACCAAACACCAAATTCCCGTCCTGGGCTTATACCCGGACCACCTGAATGAAATTGCGGTAACCATACAGTACCAGGAGGGCAGCGTGACCGATACCGTAAGAGTTCAAACACGCCCCCTCCCGGATGTCTTTCCCGAAATAGAGATCAATAAACTCAATCGAGATGAGATGGAAATTGGCCTCCATGCCTGTGACATCCACTTCGCCAACAATGGCAAGTTTAGATCCATGCCCTTTATTTTTGACGACCAGGGCGCCGTTCGCTGGTACCTGGACCTAAGCCCTTACGGGGCTATGATGGCCCCCTTCCAACGATTGAGCGACGGAAACCTGCTGATGGTCACCAGGCACCAGTTGCACGAATTTGACATGATGGGCAAAGTACTGGGAATGGCCCAGATTAATGACAATTACGGCATGCACCACGATGTAGTGGAAATCCCCGGAGACCGACTGCTGATCTGTGTGGGTAAACGCGATGCCCGGATCTTGATCGATGGAGAGATTTTGGTCTCAGACAGCGATTATATTATTCTCTATGACCGGAAGAACCAGCGTATTTTAAAAGAATGGGACCTGGCCAAACACCTGGATGTAAGCAGGGACGATCTGAACTTCTTCAGGAAAGGCGACTGGCTCCATATGAACGGACTGGCCTTTGACGCGCTGGACGGATCCATCATCGTTTCGGGCAAGAACCAGGGACTGGTTAAGATCAGTTGGAACGACCAACTACAATGGATTCTGGCCCCGCATAAAAATTGGGGAAAGGCCGGACGTACCGCACAGGGACCCGATACGCGCCCCTTCCTATTAAAAGCGGTCGACTCAACCGGTGCTTCCTATGCGCAGGCAGTTCAGTTAGGTAATCAAAGCCGTGATGATTTTGATTTTCCCTGGGGTCCACACGCGCCTGAATACATGCCTAACGGTAATCTGATGGTCTTTGATAACGGTACCTATCGGAATTTTAATGACGAGAACCGCTATTCCAGGGCTGTGGAATACAAAATAGACGAAGAGAATAAAACGGTGGAACAGGTATGGCAATACGGTAAGGAAAGACAGGAAGACTTCTATTCCTCCATTGTCAGTGATGTAGACTATTTCATGGGCACCAGAAACGTGTTGATCACTTCGGGCTACCTGCACCCCAGGGATAATCACTCCGCCAAGATCGTAGAGATAGATTACGACACCAAGGAAGAATTGTTTGAAGCCACTCTTTATCTAAAAACCCTCAACGGAGACCGCACCGTAGGTGGTTGGGGCCAGACAGATATTTTGTACCGCTCAGACCGCATGAGGCTGGAATATTAAATGCCCAAAACCTGTCTTTTTCAGACAGATATTTCCAAATTTTTCATTTAGCAAATAAATATTCCTTGATAGGATGGATTTCCCATATAAATAGGTAATTTGATGGGTTATCTAAAATCAGTGTCCGGGATAATGAGCTGATTATATGCAGGTTTTGTAATTAGTCTTCAATTTCTCCGACCTAATTTTCACATCAACTCAACACCAACTTAAATGACAGATCAATTAAAAAGACTCACCGAAAAACACTGCGCCAACCCTCCGGCAAAATACAATGACCTTAAAGCTTTATTCCTCAATTGTACCCTGAACCGGACTCCCGTACTGTCCCATACTGAGGGGCTCATTCAGATAGCGCAACGAATTTTTGAGGCGAATGGGGTGCAAACAAAGATTATAAGACCGGTAGACTATGTAATCCCGGCCGGCCTTGGACTAGACATGTCTCAGACCCCTGAGTGGGATCGTGACGACTGGCCCCAGATTCAGAAAGAAATTGACGATACCGATATTCTGATACTCTGTACTTCGGTATGGCTGGGCGAGAAATCCTCTGTTTGTAATCGTACCCTTGAAAGGATGTACGGATACACCCACCAATTTAATGGAAAAGGGCAATACCGGGACTACGGGAAAGTAGGTGCAACACTTATCACGGGAAATGAAGATGGTGTGAAGCACTGCGCAATGAACATCTTATTCTCCCTCTCACATATTGGATATACAGTTCCTCCACAGGCAGATGCCGGATGGATGGGAGAAGCAGGACCGGGACCATCTTACAGGGATGAGGGTTCAGGAGGTCCTGAAAATGACTTTACCAATCGAAATACCACCTTCCTGGTGTGGAATTGCCTCCACTTGGCGAGGATGCTTAAAGATAACGGAGGTATTCCTGCCTATGGAAACCAACCGGATGAATGGGCCGCAGGATGCCAGGCCGGATTTGACAGTCCGGAACACAAGAGATAATCATAGCTGCGCTGTGACGATGTAACCACCAACTGATGAATCCATGTTCCAGATATTTGCAGGCATTGTAGCTCTTTCTTCCCTATTGAGCTTCTTAAACAGGAAATTTCTGAGATTGCCCGATACCATCGGAGTAACGGTTCTGGCAATAATAGCATCTGTCCTTATCGGATCTTTAAGTTTTATTAATGAGGAAGCTTTCCTCAGCGTTTGCTCCGTAGTGGAGGAAATTGACTTTAAAACAATTCTGTTTGATTTCCTCCTGGCATTTCTACTTTTTGCGGGTTCAATTCATGTAGACTTGCACCAACTAAGACAACAGAGAGGTCCGGTCCTGATATATGCTTCTATAGGGGTCCTGATCTCCACTTTTTTAGTGGGTTCTCTCTTGTACTACATCATGCACCTTCTGGACATCGATATTGCCTATATTCACTGCCTGGTCTTTGGTGCCTTGATATCACCTACTGATCCTATTGCCGTTTTAGCATTGTTGAAAAAGGCAGGAGCTCCCAAGGAACTGGAGATCAAAATAGTTGGTGAATCCCTATTTAACGATGGGGTCGGAATTGTTGTTTTTCTTTCCCTATTGTCCATTGCCACGATGACGGGCAGCGAAGCTATCAGCGCATCACATATATTGATAGAATTTGTTCAGGAAGCTTTTGGAGGAATCCTGTTGGGATTAGCACTGGGCTGGATAGGCAGATATTTTCTAAAACGCATTTTTGATTCTCCAATCATTGCGGTCCATCTATCCATTGCCTTGGTCATGGGTGGTTATGCCATTGCATCCTGGCTTCATGTATCAGGGGCGTTAGCCATGGTCATGCTGGGATTGATAGTAGGAGATTATTTGCACAGTGAATGTCAATCCAAGGATTTGAAGCAGAATATGACCATATTCTGGAGGGTTCTGGATGAAATTCTCAACGCCATACTTTTTGTCTTAATCGGACTTGAAATTGTAATCCTTGAATTCAGAGTAGGTTATCTGATCGCAGGCGGTATAGCCATCCTTATTGTTCTATTATCCAGGTATTCAGCAATTTCCGTTTCTAATATATTCTTAAAGAAGATCAATAGAAGCGATGCCAAAGAACGGCTTATACTTACCTGGGCAGGACTCAGAGGAGGCATTTCCATTGCCCTGGCGCTTACACTTCCTGCTGGCAGATTCAGAGATGCCCTAATTTTCATGACCTATACGGTGGTTGTATTTTCAATTGTTGCACAAGGATTGACCATTGATAAATTGGTTAGAAGGATACTTAAGAAACCAACTTCATGAGTAAAACAAAGAATACTAAAATATGGTATAAAATACTGGATAATAAGAAAGATCTTCCTGAGGGGCGGGTGAAAACGGTTACCGCCGGACATAAAGGTATCTGCCTGACCCACTATGACGGAAAATTTTCAGCCTTGGACAACAAATGCCCGCATCAGGGTGGACCATTAGGTGAAGGCTCCATTGAGAATGGTTTGCTGCGATGTCCCTGGCATGGATGGGACTTTGATCCTGCCAATGGTAAACCACCCGGAGGATACGATGACGGTGTGCAGACTTATGAAGTTAAAGAAGAAAACGGATCTGTATTTGTAGCCCTGGAGGAAGAACCGGAACACAAGACAACTGTATCCGATGTCATGGCACAGACCATGGTGAACTGGGGGGTCAACAAAGTATTCGGCATGGTGGGACATTCTAACCTGGGTTTTGCTGATGCTATGAAAAGACTTGAAGATAAAGGTGATCTCAACTTTTATGGGATCCGGCATGAAGGTGCCGCGGCGTTTGCCGCCTCGGCCTACGGCAAACTTACGGGTAAGCCTGCTGCCTGTTTCTCCATTGCCGGCCCCGGAGCAACCAATATGTACACGGGGATGTGGGATGCAAAAGTAGACCGAGCTCCCCTATTGGCACTTACCGGCCAGGTGGCCACACAGGTAGTAGGAACAGGAAATTTTCAGGAAGTAGATCTGGTCCAGGCTTTTAACTCTGTTGCTGAGTTCAATCATCGGGTGCAAACTGATAGTAAACACAGCGAATTGATGACCCTGGCAGTCAGGCATGCTATTCTGAGAAGAGATGTCTCTCATCTCACCTTTCCGGATGAAGTTCAGGAGAGAATTGTAGCTGAAGGGGCAAAAGCCCAGACACCTGAAAATCGACTTACAAGCACTGATATAGCACCTCCTGAAGAGGCCGTTGATGAAGCGGTAGCACTTATTAAGAAATCAAAGAGACCACTGATCATTTTGGGCCATGGGTCGCGATTTCACAAACAGCGCATCATAAGATTTGCTGAGTTCCTGAAAGCGGCGGTCGTAACTACATTCAAAGGCAAAGGATTAATATCGGATCATCATCCACTAAGTGGTGGCGTGCTTGGAAGAAGTGGAACGCCCATTGCCTCCTGGCTTATGAATGAGTCGGATCTGCTTATCGTCTTCGGTGCTTCCTTTTCAAACCATACCGGTATCACCCCTAAAAAACCCACTATACAAATAGATTTTGATCCCTTGGCATTGAGCAAGTTTCACCCGATTGATGTGGCCCTTTGGGGTGAGATTTCGCGCACACTCGATATATTTCATGAGAGGCTTCAGGATCACTCAGCTGCTGTTGACCAGCAACAGGAAGTTGCCGAAAGGTGGAAGATCTGGCGGAGAGAAAAGGATAAGCGCCTTGCCGAGACCTCGGAAAAAGGGCTGAGTTCTATCTCTGTATTTGAAGCCATGAACCATCACGCTCCTGAAAATGCTGTCATGTGCGTAGATGTTGGAAACAACGCTTATTCTTTTGGGCGCTACTTTGAACCAAAAGACCAGGATTTTCTTATGTCCGGCTATTTAGGGTCTATCGGATTTGCCTTGCCGGCAGCTATGGGAGCCTGGGCTGCGGTTGGTAATACAAGACCTGTCATAGCGGTGGCCGGAGACGGCGGTTTGTGCCAGTACCTTTCTGAAATCACCACTTTGGTTAAATATCAAATGCCTGTTAAATTGATTATATTGAACAACAATGAGTTAGGTAAAATTTCTAAAGAGCAAAGAGCTGGTGAATTCGACGTCTGGAAGACATCCCTGAGTAATCCGAACTTTGCTGAATTCGCCATTTCTTGCAAAGCCTGGGGTCGCCGGGTTAATCAGCAAAGTGAATTGGATGAAGCCATGGCAGAGCTCTTCGCCCACAACGGTCCTGCAGTATTGGAAATCATCACAGATGTAAACCTTATCTGATGGAATTGCTAATTGAAATCTTTTTAACAGTACTCGCCATTTATTTCCTGGCAGGACTGGTATTCGGCTTATTATTCTTATTTGGCCTGGCTGTCAGGTTAGATCCGCTGATGGGTGAAAGTAAGTGGATTGTAAGATTACTACTGTTTCCCGGTTGTATTGCTGTTTGGCCGTTTTTATTGTTCCAACTGCTTAAAAAGAACAAGACATGACCGGTGCACAGCAGAAAATACATAAATATACCTGGCTTGTTCTAGGCCTTGCAATACCTCTCATCGTTGTTTTAAGTCTGAGGGGATTGTCTTTTTCCGAAAATAAAGCGCAGTTTATCTTACCCGCCGCCTTTGAGGATAAGATTAATGTTGTTGAGAAGGATTGGATCACAGCCACTGTAACTGAGCATAATGATAAAAGAATTTTATTGCTCTATCTCCAAAAACCTTTGAGACACCCTACCATATTGGTGTATACGTTAAAAAATGACGATCAAAAAGATCGGTTGCTTGGCCAAATACAAGGAACAGGGGAGTACCGCTTTACACTCACTCAGGCCGCCGAAGGAATCGTCCTGTTTGATGGGCTTAAGGGAAATGTGATCGATAAAATAGACATCAGATGGGATTAGATTATAAACTGGTACAGTGGAACCGGGACAAAAAGCTATACGATCGCTTTATCCTGATTGGTACTTTGTCCTATCTGGTCACATTCGCGGCTTTAACACTTGTATTCAATCCTGAAACCACCGCTGAAACCTTGATCATTAGAGCTTTCGGTACCCTGGCAATTCTTATGCTTCATTTCATACTCATCATAGGACCCCTTAGCAGGCATAATTCTTTATTTCTCCCATTACTTTATAACAGAAGGCACCTGGGCGTAAGTATGTTTCTGGCAGCCCTGGTTCACGGTCTTTTTGGTATCATTCAGTTCCATACTTTGGGAACAGTGAATCCTATATATTCGGTCTTTACATCCAATATGGATTATAGTTCGCTTACCGATTTTCCATTCCAGGTGCTTGGTTTTCTGGCCTTGCTTATTTTGTTTGCCATGGCCTCCACCAGCCATGATTTTTTCCTTAAGAACCTGTCGCCCAGGATATGGAAAGGGTTGCACATGCTTGTTTATCTGGCCTATACCCTGGTTCTTATGCATGTGGTTCTAGGCGCATTTCAACAGGAAATTTCCATGGTGACCTTTGCCCTGCTCGCCTTGGGTTTTGTTGTTGTAGCAGGACTTCATATTAGTGCAGCCTTTAAAAAATCATCAAAAATGGGAGAAGCCCAAAGTTTAAGCCCTGATGGATGGTTAAGGCTTTGTCCTGCCAGGGACATCGATGATCTCAGAGCTAAGATTTTTAAGATAAACAATGAAGCGGTAGCCGTTTTCAGATATGAAGGCCGATTGTCTGCAGTACACAATGCCTGCAAGCACCAGGGAGGCCCTTTGGGTGAAGGAAAGATCATAGACGGATGTATTACCTGCCCATGGCACGGTTATCAGTACTACCCGGAGAATGGGCAATCACCCCCACCTTTTACAGAAAAGATCCATACTTATGAATTGAAATTAGTAGATGGCATTGTTTACATAAACCCGGAAGCCCTTCCGGAAGGAACTGATGTAGAACCTGTAAGAATAGAGGAATGAGTAGTGGTGAAGAATTTTATGTAGGCTATTCCGGTCAGATGGGCAGAAAGACAAAAAAGAAGATCCGTCTTTTCCTTGTAGTGGCTTTTATACTTATTGCTGTAGTGGGTTTTTCATTCAGTTATTTCCAAAAAACTGCGGTAAACAGTTCATTTGAATATGACACCCCAACGGAACTTAGTGGAATTTACCATGAATCACCTTATCCAATGCTCAGGATAGAGTTAGCTGAAAACACATTCAAGGATCTTGTGCTGCTGGGATTCGGGAAGAATGGCCCCCGTTCCTATCTTGATGAATTTAAAAGGGAAAAAGGCGAATTCATCGGAAAACAGATTACTATTAGCGGTAATCTCATTTATTACAATGGCAAGACCCTGGTGCAACTTGAAGAAGAATATGAATTAAGCGTTGATGCCGAAACTTCACCAGAGCAAATAGTTCCCAAACCTTTAGGCAGTTTTACTATCCATGGAGAAGTAGTGGATCCCAAGTGCTATTTCGGGGTAATGAAGCCTGGATATGGTAAGATCCACCGTTCTTGCGCCTCTTTGTGTATCGCCGGTGGCATCCCGCCTGTTTTGGTTGCAGAAGATGAACATTCTAATCAAAGCTATTATTTGCTCACTGATCTGAAAGGAAAAGCCATTCATAGAGACATATTACCATATATTGGACAACCAGCTGTTTTCAAAGGGGATGTATACCAGCTAGGGGAATGGCTTGTGCTAAGGATTGATATCTCCGATATTAAAAAGTTGGATAAGAACTCATCGATCTATTAACTCATGGAAAAAAAGATTTTATTCTTTCAAGTCTTCCTTATTACCATCTTTCAGCTTTCTGGTCAGACAGTGGATTTTAATACCAAAAAGGGTTTGGCCATTCATGGTTACGATGTAGTATCCTACTTTGATATGGATCCCGAGCCCGGGAATCAAGAAATCAAATATGAGCTGGATGGGATCTCATATTTATTCTCGAACCAGGACAACCGTGAGAAATTTATAGAGGATCCAAACGCTTATCTACCTCAATATGGAGGTTATTGCGCTTATGCCATGGCCACTTCGGCCAAAAAGGTAGGAGTAAATCCGGAGACCTACGAGATCAGGGCTGGCAAATTGTATCTATTCTATAATTCAGGCAGAAATAATACCCTGGAAGCCTGGATAAAAGAATCCCCGGAACTATTGATACCAAAAGCAGATGCCAATTGGGAAAAGGTGAAATGGCTCAGACGTTAGATGGCAGTTGCACTAAATTTAGTGGTATGAAATTTAAATTGCTTTAATGATCACGTATATCCGGACAGGCTCCCTGGGATTGCTTATAAGTTTTATTGGAGCCCTTCCTATAGGGAGTTTAAACCTCACTGCCTTTTATATAGCATCTAGAAAAGGCGTTGATGAGGCCATCTGGTTTGCGCTAGCGGTAGTCTTGGTAGAACTGATCGTAGTTCGATTCAGCCTTTGGGGGGATAGCAAACTAAACCCGCGTAATAAAGTAATTCTTATCCTTTTGCCCCTGGGTGCTCTGCTACTCTTGTACTTATCCGTGGTTACGCTCACTAATACGGCCGGCACAGAAGTGATACTTGAAAATCAATTGCTGTTTCCCGCCATTCAGTCGACCTTTTTATTGGGAATATTACTAAGTACACTAAATCCACTGCACCTGCCCTTCTGGATGGGTTGGAACAGGTTGCTAAGTTCCCGCCACTCCTTACCCAAGAGCCTGTGGTCTTATACATCTTATATCGGCGGCATTGGGCTGGGTTCTATGGCTGGTTTGCTTATATTTATATACGCCGGGCACTTTATTTTCCGTAACCTGGAGCAATACCATGGGTTCCTGAATTGGTTTCTGGGAATTGTCTATGCAGGATTTGCAATCTACCTGCTGATAATCTTCCACAAAAAAATTGAAAAAGTCAAATTAGAAAATGTTTAAATCATCCCTAAATACCATCGAAGAATTTAAGAACGTCTTAAGGCAAATCCCGGACAACAGCTATTCCATGCCCTGTGAAGAACTTTCCGGGGCTTCTATAGGCAAGCATACAAGACATATCATCGAGCTATATCAATGCCTTCTTAATGGTTATGAAGACGGTAGCGTCTGTTACGATGCGCGGAAGAGAGATACGGAGATCGAGTCGATGGTGAGTCGGGCGGTAAGTGAGTTATCACGTATTCAAAATTCCCTGGAAAGACCAGACAAGCCTATAGAGATCAGATACGGTGCGCAGGGTCAATTGCATAAGGTAAAAAGTAATTATTACAGGGAGATCATGTACAATCTGGAGCACGCCATTCATCATCACGCCCTGATCAAAATAGGGATCAGCAAATTGCTCGGATTGAAGCTGCCGGAAAGCTTTGGAGTGGCGCCTGCTACGATTGAATACAGGAAAACATGTGCACAGTAAGTTTTGTATGTAATAAGAGTGATGCGATCATTACCTCCAACAGGGACGAACATATTTCCAGGCCTTTGGCATTTGAACCCCGGGAGGAGATCTTATCTGGCAATAAGATCCTGTACCCAAAAGATCCCAAAGCTGGGGGTACCTGGTTTGCTGTGGATGAAAGGCAGGTGGTAACCGTTTTGCTAAATGGGGCCTTTAAAAGACATTCACGCGGAGGTACATACAGGAAGAGCAGGGGATTGATCTTGTTGGAGGTGATAAGCAACAACAAACCCCGTGATTTTGTTCGGAAAATAGACCTCAACCGCATTGAACCTTTTACGCTAGTTCTTTGGGAAGCGCCACAATTAATTGAATTCAGATGGGACGGGCGAAGAAGGTATTTTAAAGAATTGGATCCTCAGGATTCACATATATGGTCGTCAACTACACTGTACGATCCGGATACGATAGCACATCGCGAAACATTGTTCAATGAGTTCATGGCTGAGGGAAGCACAGATCATATGAGCCTTATGAACTTCCACTCAGATAGCAGGAATGATATGGAAAACGGCCTGGTTATCAATCGTTCTGACGGTTTGAAGACTTTTAGTATTACCCAGGTAGTGGTAGATGATCTAAGCTCCAGGCTTGTACACAAAGACCTTCTAAAAGATCAGGAACACGTTCTTACTCTGGGCAAACCCCGGGTTCAAAATTCAATATGAGTTTAAGCTGGAAACTAAAATGGCACAAGCTTTTGCATTGGGAATACTGGTCCCTGCAGGCCATCTATTATCCACTTTTCCCAGTTTGGCTCTTTTATTCCATTAAAGCGAGATCCTTTTTCTTTTTCAATGCGGCTAATCCATCCATCACCAATGGCGGTATGGCTATGGAGTCTAAGATGGATATCTATAAACTAGTACCGGACCATCTATTCCCCAGAACTATCCTGATCAGGAAAGCGTACAATTGGGAAGCGGCTTACACTGCGTTTATCAAAAGTCAAATAGCCTATCCACTGATTGTAAAACCGGATATTGGAATGAAAGCTTTTGGCGTAGAAAAGATTCATTCTCTTGAGGAGCTTAAGATTTATTTTCAGCAATCACCTCATGACTTCCTGATTCAGGAATTTGTTCCTTATAAACAGGAAATAGGGGTATTTTACAGCAGGCATCCAGAGAAAGATAAGGGGCGGATTACCGGTTTAGTGCGAAAGGAATTTCTTTCGGTTACGGGCGACGGTACAAGGAGCATTGCCCAATTGATCACAGCCAATCCCAGAAGTCACCTTCAGTTCAATTCGCTTCAAAAAAAATACGGCATACGCCTGAATGATATTCTGCCTAAAGACGAGGAACTAATCCTTGTACCTTTTGGAAGTCATACCAGAGGGGCCAGGTTTATCGATGAAACATACCTTCTTAATCCTGCATTGTTGCAACTTATAGACCACATATGCCAAAGGATTCCCGGTTTTTATTACGGAAGGCTGGATATTCTATTTAACAGTTGGGAAGAACTCTGCCAGGGTAAAAATTTTAAGATCATTGAAGTGAACGGGGCAGGGAGTGAAGCCACCCATATCTATGATCCCCGACATTCCATATTTTTTGCCTGGAAGGAAATCAGCAGGCATTGGAAAATTCTTTATGAAATCAGCCAGGCAAACCGCAAAAAGGGTCACACATATTTAAGTTGGAGCGAGGGTACCGCTATGTTGAGGGAGAATAGTAAATTGGAATCTCAACTAAAAGCTCTATGAGTTTCAATAAAATCTTCCTTATTTTCCTGCTATTATCTACAGGTATTACTTGGTGCCTCTACGCCCAACAACCCGTAAGCAGGTGGGAGCCAAAGACGCAGGCAGGCCTTTCTATACAACTTTATCCTGCGGGGATCATCCCCACGGTTAGCCTTGAGAAATATCACGACAGGAAGAGCTCTTTTATATATCGACTGGGAGGAAATTTTGTAGATAGACAGGATTTTAGCGATGCCAATGACGAAGAGGTAGGTACGGGCATTGGAGCCGGAGCCGGCTATCGCAAGCACTATCTTATGGAAAGGGGTAAGGTGCTTATAGGTTTAAACATGGATCTTTGGAACTTATGGGTCGAATGGCGCGACCAGATCGGCACCCCAATGGAAAATATTGGTTCAACCTATACGTTGGTGTTGCAACCCTGGGTAGAGGCCGGATATTTCCTGGACTTTAAGAATACCAATTCCGTGATAGGTTTAACACTGGGCCTGGGAAGGGAATTCAATGTAGTTACCAGCGGCAATGATGTGGCCCAGGGATTTATTGGCAGTATCAGCATACAGTGCTTTGTTGATCTTTAGAAAAAATAGCATTGTTAGCAGATAAACTCCCGTAAACTTCTGAGTTCACTACTTCGCGTTAGCCGTTGAATCCTATGATAAGGCCAACTTGCCATTTGCCTCTTTTTCTTTTAGCTCTTTCACAAGATCTAAAGCATCGGGGACTACATCACTGCAAAGTACAATTAGCGATCCTTTTTCAGCGTTGCTAACGGCGTAAGTAATGGCTTCTTTTTCGGATGGGATAATCGTGGTCTTTTTATTTGGATCCCGCTCTTTAATACCCTTGTCGAGCATGCGTATGAGTTCTTTTTCAGATTTACCCCTCAGGTTTTTATCCTGGCGTATAATGATCTCATCGAACATTTCAGCAGCTATGCTTCCCATCTCGCTATTATCTTCTTCTCGCCTGTCTCCAATTCCTGCGATAATTCCCACCTTAACCGTAGCGTCCAGATTATCCGTAAATTTCTGCAATGCCCTCATACCGGCCGGGTTATGCGCATAGTCGAGCAGGATATTAAAATTGTTGAATTTAAAAAGATTGAGTCTGCCAGGTGTACTGGAAGCCGAAGGGATAAAGGTCTCGAGGGCTGCCTTGGTGTCCTCGATGCTCATGCCTTTTA
>JBPEXP010000336.1:0-4717 GCA_052031475.1 Flavobacteriaceae bacterium
ATTCATATAAGGTACGACCGGCCTCCAGATCATCGCATCGATCTGTCGCGATGCCGCCCAGCGTTCATGGGCATAGTCCGAAATGATCCTGGCCAATTCCCTGTTGGAGCGCTTTTCTACATCTACTATATCCGCAAGGTTCAGCTGCATAAAGGCAGCTTTGAGATACATCTGATTCCATTGCTGTTCATTAAAATACAGCGAAGGATAGGGGTTATTCATCGATATGGCCTCAAAAACCGGCGTGATATTTGTGCGCAGTGCTTCTACCGCAGTATCCTTAAAAAAATCCGCTCCCGGCAAAAGTACCAGATATTTCAGAAAAGTGATCAGTTCACTTCTGTCGGCCAGTTCAATGATCTTGGCAACTTTAGGAGCAAAATAGTCAAAGTCTGCTTCCAACACCCGGATCAGCAGGTAAATGCGGGCTAATTCCAGCTGATTGACCTTTTGCTTGCGCAAATATACATTAAGCGGCGCCTTGGATTCATTTATGACAATCTCCACGGATTCAATTCTGGAGCCCAATAGGCTGTAAAACAGGTATAAGCCCGAAACATTTTGTGATTCAAGGATGCTGCCAAGTTGCTCCTCCAGCCATACATGATCTTCAGGAGGGAGATTATTTGCTAAGATCTCGCCTATCCTCTGCCCCTTAATCTGGTCTGTCATCAGCAGGTAAAATTAGGTGAAGTGCTCTGTGTAACACCTATTCAACGAATGGAATTCAAATATATTGAGATATACTCGTTTGACGGCAATAATCACCGACATAATTGAGGATTGTTTACTTTTACAAAGCAAATATCTTGGTTGCATTATATGTTAGGACTTAAATTACCCACAGACCCGCGATGGGTGAACATCGTGGAAAAAGATATAGACGAAATTCTGACTGATCACGCCTATTGTGAACAGAAGGCAGCAAGCACTGCCATATCACTGATCGTCAATTTTCCTGAATATCCGGATCTCGTACAAGAGATGGTAGCCCTGAGCAGGGAAGAGATGGGTCATTTTAAAATGGTCCACGACCTGATCCTGGCCAGGGGGAAGACCCTTGGCCGATATCGCAAAGACGAATACGTCATTGAATTGATGAAATTCTTTCCAAAAGGAGGCGATCGATCTACTCAGCTGGTCCACAGGCTTTTATATGCCGCACTTATAGAAGCGCGTAGCTGCGAACGTTTCAGGCTTCTTTCAGAAGAGTTGAAGGACCGGGAACTGGCGGAATTTTACCGCAAGCTGATGATCAGTGAAGCCAATCACTATACCATGTTCCTGGGCTTCGCGCGCAAAATTGGCCAGCGGGAAGAGGTAGATGCCAAATGGCAGAAATTACTGGAGTACGAAGCTCGCATCATGAAAGACCTCGGCAAGAAGGTCAGTATCCACGGTTAGCCATTACTTCAATTTTTCCAGATAATAATCGTACATGGCGAACTGAGAGCGCAGTTTTGGAAGATTGTTCTTCCTGTATTTATTATCCTGGTCCTCATCAAAAATTCGCGCCTTCACATTATCGCTCCACGAAATCTCAAAGGTGTCGATCAACTCCTGCTTAATGTCCTCATCGTAAATAGGACAGCCAACCTCAACGCGGTTATCCAGGTTCCTCGTCATCCAGTCGGCCGAGGAAATATAGACCTTCGGATTCCCGCTATTGCCAAAAATGAATAGCCTGGGGTGCTCCAGGAACTTGTCTACGATACTGATGGCTTCAATATTTTCGCTCATGCCCTCCACACCTGGTATCAGGCAGCAAATACCCCTGATGATGAGCTGAATCTTCACCCCTGCCCTGCTGGCCTCATATAGCTTGTCGACCATTTTGTACGAAGTGAAGCTATTCATCTTGATTTTTATGTAGGCCTCCTTCCCCATTAGGGCATTGGAAATTTCTTTATCGATGAGTTTTACAAATGAGGTAGTGGTGTAATGAGGCGATACGATCAGGTGTTTATACTTGTATATTTTATAGGTGGTTTCAAAAAACTCAAAAACCATGTTCAGCTCTTTAACCACATCCTGATTGGCGGTAAAAAGTGTGTAATCTGTGTAGATCTTTGCCGTACTCTCATTGAAGTTACCGGTACTCACAAATCCGTAACTCTTTATGGATCCGTTTTCTTCGCGGTCTACCACACAGGTCTTACAGTGTACTTTTAATCCGGGTACACCAAAAATCAGGTTAACTCCCTCGGCCTGAAGCTGTTCGGCGTATTCAATGTTGGCCTGTTCGTCAAATCGGGCTCTTAATTCTATTTGCATGGTTACCTGTTTCCCGTTTTTCACGGCCTGAATTAACGAGGCGGCCACCTGTGAATTGCTCGCCAACCTGTATGCCGTGATCCTGATGCTTTTGACGCGTGGATCCAGCGCTGCTTCTCTCAGAAATTTGATCACATATGAAAATGTGTGATACGGTACGTAGAGGAGGTAGTCTTTTTGTGCGATCCGATCCAGCAGGCTGCCTTCCAGGCTAAGGTCTTTTATGGGTAGGGGCGTGATCTTCTCGTACATCAGGTCTTCCCTGCCCAGGCTGGGAAAAGCCATATAATCTCTTCTGTTGTGGTATCTCCCCCCCGGAATAACACTGTCTGTGTCCTGAATATTCATCTTATCCTTCAGGAACTGAAGGGTATCTTTTTCAATTTGCTGGTCGTATACAAAGCGCACAGGATCGCTTATTTTCCGGCCCTCTACACTGGAAGATATTTTTTCGATAAAGGTTTTGCTCAGATCGTTGTCTATATCCAGCTCTGCATCCCTTGTGATCTTGATCATGTGAGCGCTGATGGCCTGGTATTCGAACATGGAAAAAATACTGTCCAGGCAATAACGGATCAGGTCGTCCAGGATGATGATAAAGTTTTTGTCCCCTTCCCTGGGCAAGACCACAAAGCGATTGGCTCCTTTCGGAATTTCAATCATGGCGTAGCGAATGTTTTCGCCCGGGGATTTACCCGGCTTGGTCAAGACCATTTTTACCGCCAGATAGGCCTCCGTATCCTTTAATACCGGGAACTGATGGAGGTCGTTCAGGATGATGGTCATCAACTGCGGACTGATCTTCTGCAAAAAATAGCTTTTAAGGAAGACGCCCTGCTGTTCAGTGACTTCAGTTTCATCGATGAGGAAAATATTCTCGGCTTTTAACTCCTCCTCTATATCCTGGTGAATTGCCAGGGATTTGGCTTGCTGGTCAATGACAATATCGGTAATCTCGGCCAACAGGTCCTTGGCCTTCTCACCACCCAGCACACTTTTACCTTTTTTACCTGCCAGGACGATCCTTTTGACCGTTGCGTATCGGACTTTAAAAAATTCATCCAGATTGTTGGAAAAAATACCGAGGAATCTCAGCCTTTCAATCAGCGGAACTCTTTTATCGGCGCTTTCCTGTAAGACCCGTTCGTTGAACATCAACCAACTGATCTCCCTGTTTATATATTGTTTACGCTGTTTTACACCTGCAGCTTTCGCCATTATTTAAGTTGTTTTGGGAATAAAATGTGATCTGTTTTACCGTCATTGATGGACGCCCAACTATCGCTATCAAAACTGATCTGAACCAATCCGGATGTAGGCACGTTGTCAATATGTTGGTTGCCCCATTGATTGGCAACATTGGTAAAAGCGTAGTTATGGCCAAATATAATCACCTTGTCCAGCCGGTCATCCAGGCCTCTCACAAAATGGGTTACGGGTAGGGCCGAGAAGTCGTAAAGCTCTTCCACAACCCTGAATTTATCCAGTGGATAGGCAAATTCCTTCAGTACGATCATGGCTGTGTGCAGCGCCCTGCATGCCGGTGAAGAATATGCCGCATCCAGATCGAATATGTGTTTTTTAAAATGAGTACCCACCAGGTGTGCATCGTTAATGCCTCGCTGTTTCAACGGCCGATCCCTGTCGTCCACATTGTATTCCCAGGATGATTTCCCATGCCTGACCATAATTAATGTTTTCATCATCTTGTCATTTAAGGAGCCAATCGCTCAATTTTCCATTGGTAATCTTTCTCTAAGGTAAAACGGATCCTGTCGTGCAATCGATTAGGCCTGCCCTGCCAGAATTCTATAGACCACGGTCTTACCAGATATCCTCCCCAGTTTGAGGGTCGTTCAATTTCCTTACCGGCATATGCTGCCTCAAGTTCCTGTAGTTTAGAATCCAGGAATTCCCTGGAAGGAATGACCTGGCTTTGGGGCGATATAATTGCGCCCAGTTTGCTGCCGGTAGGCCTAGATTCGAAATAGCCGTCTGAGAGGTTTTCAGCGATCTTTTCCGCATCACCTTTAATTATCACCTGTCTTTCCAATACCGGCCAGTAAAAACTCAAACAGACCCTCGGATCCTTTGCGATGGCCATCCCCTTTTCACTTTCGTAATTGGTGTAAAAGATAAAACCTTCGTGGGTGTATTTCTTCAATAAAACAATCCTGGCTTTTGGATAACCATCTACCCCTTTTGTGGTTACAGACATGGCATTGGCTTCCTCAAGTCCGCCTTTGGTCTCGGCCTCATAATACCATTTCTGGAAGAGTTCCATAGGGTTGTCCTTAAGCCCTGATTCGCTTAAAGCGCTTTTATCGTAGGATTTTCTGTGATCGCTGAGGTCCTCCTGCATAGTGCCTGCAATTTAGATAATTTGCAGGTTTTATCCGCGTTGAATTGCGGAGTATAATGAAAATATTACGGCAATTGAAAA
>JBPEXP010000337.1:0-2754 GCA_052031475.1 Flavobacteriaceae bacterium
GGTCTCATCACCTCACGTATTCTTTGACCGTGGCATGCCCGATGTGCTTGCCTATATGGAATATTTTAATCAGGAATATCCTCAAAGTTTTGTCGACTTGTGCATGGAAAATCGTTATGACCGGATATTAATTCTCCCCCCCTGGAAAGAGATTTACAATACGGACAATGAGCGCTTTGAAAACTGGGAAGTAGCTTTTGAAATCTATGATTATTTAAAGACGGCATACGAGGATTTAGGGTATGAAGTGATCGATGTTCCCAGATATGGAATTGAAGAGCGCAAGGAATTTATTGTCAAATTAATTACCTCAGAATCATGAATCCTGATCAGTCAATAACATATCTGGAAAGGATTTGGGGTTTTAAGGAATTCAGAGGTTCCCAGGAGTTAATAATAAGCGAATTAAGTTCGGGCAAAGATGTTGTTGCTCTACTTCCAACAGGTGGGGGAAAGTCATTATGTTATCAGCTTCCAGCTATGATGAAGGAAGGAATTTGCATTGTGGTTTCCCCATTGATAGCCCTAATACGCGATCAGGTTGAGGATTTGAAAAAGTTAGGAATAAAGGCCATTGGTTTAACAGGTGCACTTAGTATTAATGAATTGATCACTGTATTCGACAATTGCCGATATGGAGATTACAAATTTTTGTACTTATCCCCTGAGCGTTTGGCACAGCCTCTGGTCCAGGACAAATTAAAAGAGCTTCAAATAAATTTGATCGCTATAGATGAGGCCCACTGCATTTCCCAATGGGGAAATGATTTTAGACCGGCCTATTTGAATTGTGCTGTTCTTAGGACTTTGGCACCGGATGTGCCCATGATAGCGCTCACTGCTACGGCTACCAAAGCGGTCTTGGATGATATTATTTCGAGTCTTGAGATGCGTGATGCACCAGTTTTTAAGGACAGCTTTAGGCGAAAAAATATCAGTCTCGAAGTGATTCACGATGAAAACAAGAAAAAACGATTATTGGAGATTTGTCAGGCAACACCAAAACCCGGTATTATATATGTACGGTCGCGGCGCATCGCCGAAGAATTGGCTCAGTTTCTTTCCGATCACGGTTTAGGCACACTATTTTTCCATGGCGGAATCCATAATGAAGAGAAAATTGAGAAATTGAAGAGTTGGCTGGATTCGAAGCATCAATTTGTGGTAGCTACCAACGCTTTTGGAATGGGTATTGACAAGCCAGATGCGGGTTTGGTATTGCACTACCAGATTCCTGAAAGTATAGAAAATTATTATCAGGAAGCCGGTAGGGCCGGTCGTGATGGTGAGCCCGCTAAGGCTATCATGACAGTGGCCAAGTCAGATCCAGACAGAGTGATAAGTCAATTTATAAATGGGTTGCCCGACATAGATTATATTAAAAAAGTGTACCGTGCACTTAACAATAATTACCAGATTCCCTATGGCACCCTGGCAGAAGGGACTTTTCCTTTTGATTTCGAAGAATTTTGTCTACAGAATAAATACCAACCATCTCGCTGTTTCAAAACACTGGAGCTCTTGGACCAACATTCTGTTATTGCCACAATTCCAAGGGGTTTTACTCGGACAAGGGTAAGAATACTAGCTGACAAAGAAGAAGTTTGGCACGCAATTGACGTTAATCAGGATCACGGTTTGGTTTTGCAGGCAATGCTGCGAACTTACGGTGGTATTTTTGATGCCCCTATTGCCGTGAGCAAGAATTTATTGGGCAAGAAGACGGGGAAAGACCCCAAGGAAATAGACCAAATTCTGAAATCCCTGGCTGAGAGCGGAATTCTGGAATATGAAAACCTAAACCATGGGATGGAGATTGTCTTCCTTCAGCCTAGGGAAGATGACAAAACTATAAATCGGATAGCTGGTATTATTAAAAGAAATCAGAAAAGAAAAATTAGACAAATACAAGACATGCTTGCTTACGTTAATCTAAAGAAAGGATGCAGGCAAAATTGGGTATTAAATTATTTCGACGAAGTAGAAGTTGAACCTTGCGGGATCTGTGATCTATGTTTATCGGCAGATCACCAAAAAGTAAGAGTCATAGAGGTCGTTCAATCAATAAGAACTCTTTTGAAAGAACAACCCAGCTCCTCTCGTGAGATACTTTCTCAACTTCCTTATAACGAACAGCTGACCCTCGAAGTTTTGCGAACACTTATAGAAGAAGGCCAGGTGCAAATCGATAAACGAAACCAGTACGTATTGCGATGAGGAAAGAATTCAAGATCGTATTTATGGGCACACCGGAATTTGCGGTAGGACCGTTAAAATCTCTGATTGAAAGTGGATTTGACATTGCTGCAGTGGTCACAGCTCCGGATAAACCGGCAGGCAGAGGAAGGAAAATGAGGCAATCGGCTGTTAAGCAATTTGCAGAATCAAAAGCAATCCCGGTACTCCAGCCCAAAAATTTAAAGTCACCAAATTTCCTCGAAGAGCTCGCCGCGTACGAAGCAGATTTGCAAGTGGTTGTTGCGTTCAGGATGTTACCAAAACAAGTATGGGCGATGCCTAAAAAAGGCACAATTAATCTCCATGCGTCCTTATTACCTGATTACAGGGGTGCCGCCCCAATTAATTGGGTCTTGATCAATGGGGAAGAGCGTACAGGTGTGACCACCTTTTTTATTGATGAAAAAATTGATACGGGAGAAATCATTATGCAATCTGAAGTAAAGATCGATGAGAAGGACAACGCGGGTTCCCTACATGATAAATTGCAAGACGCGGGAGCTAAACTTTTGGTGA
>JBPEXP010000338.1:0-2281 GCA_052031475.1 Flavobacteriaceae bacterium
ACCCAAATGCCCGTTTGAATATATTTCCGCTAGGCTTTCCCTGGCAAACTCGAGACCCCTTCCTGTTTTGCGTCTATCACCTGGATCATTATCCCAGGGGAAATTCTGATATGGGTCCGGCTGCCTCGCTGGAGGGTAGGAACCTGGGTAATGACTTTACCATAAAAGACGGCTGGCGCATGTATCACGGCACGGTTATCCCCGGATTTCCCTATCATCCCCACAGAGGATTCGAGACCATTACTATTGTCAATCAAGGCTATTGTGATCATTCAGATTCGCTCGGGGCTGCCGGCAGATTCGGACAGGGAGACGTTCAGTGGATGACGGCTGGCAGGGGAGTTCAGCACTCTGAAATGTTTCCCCTGCTCCATCAGGAAAAAGAAAATACCCTGGAACTCTTCCAGATCTGGTTGAACCTGCCCAAAAAATCCAAGTTTGTGGACCCGCATTTTAAAATGCTCTGGAATGAAGACATTCCGGTGGTAGAGCAAGATGGCACGAGAGTTAAGATTATTGCCGGAACTTATTCCGATCAAAAAGGTCCCGAACCTGCTCCGGATTCCTGGGCTTACCCTTCCGAAAACCAGGTAGCCATATTAGACATACAGCTGGATGCCGGTGCAGAGCTCGCTTTACCAGCCATGGATCAGGCAGTCAACAGAAACCTGTATTTCTACGAAGGCCACAGCATTCATATCAATCAGGAAGAAGTTCAGCCCATGTACGGCATCGACCTGCCGGCCGGAGAAATAAAGATCCATAATGGAAACAAAGCTTCCAAAATATTAGTGCTTCAGGGAAAACCTATTCAGGAACCGGTTGCCAAGTACGGTCCTTTTGTCATGAATACACAGGCGGAAATTCAGCAGGCCATGGAGGACTACCGCCTTACGCGCTTTGGCGGTTGGCCCTGGCCTCAACCAGACCATGTTCACCCCAGGGAAAGTGGCAGATTCGCAAAATACCCGGATGGAAGACTTGTAGAGAAGTAGATGGCTATAGAATTCTGGCGACTTTGTATAGATTTTGGCCTGGTAATTCTTATCTGGCTGGTGCAATTGGTGGCCTATCCCGCATTCTATTTTATGGAGCCCGCCCAACTCAAGGTCTGGCATAGCAGATACGCATTCAGGATTGCTTTGGTGGTTATTCCGCTCATGCTTAGCCAGTTGGTCATCGGGATGTATATGATGTGGGGAGGTGGGGTTCTGAACTATCTTATAGGTCTGGGAATTCTGTTGGTCTGGCTTTTAACCTTCGGAGTATTCGCCCCGCTGCACAGGAAGTTGGCCATGGAAGTGCCAAACGGCAGCGTACTGGACAAACTACTGAAATGGAATTGGTGGCGCACATTTATGTGGACGGCTATCTTCCTTTTAGGCTTAGCCGATATCCTTTATGATCAGCCTATTTTGTAACCTGGAGCGAGCAATCCTTCAGCTTTTTTGGGATGTTCTTTGAGATAGGCGGCAACAAAAGGACACAGGGGTGCCAACTTAAGTTCTCTTTCCCTGACAATTTCGAGAGCCTGTGAAACCATGGTACTGCCTATACCCTGCCCTTCAAGGGCATCGGGTACTTCGGTATGCGTAAGGAAGATGACTCCGTTTCTATTGAGCATGTAATCGATGAAAGCTACCTGGTCTCCAACATGTAACTCAAATCTCTTTTTAGGTCCCTGATTATTGTCTATCAGGGTCTTGTCTTCCAAATCCATAGTTGCTTTGATTAATGGACCATTAATTTCCAGTCTCTATCATGAAGGCCTGGTTATTTGTATCAGATCCTCTCGATATGAGCTCCGATGGCCCGTAAGCGGTTATCAATGTCTTCGTAGCCCCTGTCTATCTGCTCAATATTGTGAATGGTACTCGTACCTTTGGCTGAAAGGGCTGCAATTAAAAGAGAAACTCCCGCCCTGATATCAGGCGATACCATGGTGGTAGCCTTTAATTTCGATTTAAAATCGTGGCCTATGACCGTAGCCCTGTGCGGATCACATAATATGATCTTGGCGCCCATGTCTATCAACTTATCCACAAAGAAAAGTCGGCTTTCGAACATCTTCTGATGAATAAGTACCTCTCCCCTTGCCTGTGTTGATATTACGAGAATTATACTGAGAAGATCCGGAGTAAGCCCGGGCCAAGGTGCATCAGAAATGGTAAGTATGGAGCCGTCTATATAGTTTTGGATCTGGTATCCCTCTGTATGGGCCGGGATAAAAATATCATCGCCTTTCTTTTCCAGGCGGATACCCAGCCTTGAAAATACGGTA
>JBPEXP010000339.1:0-5548 GCA_052031475.1 Flavobacteriaceae bacterium
GAAAAGTTTGAGAAGTGGGCCGGTGTAGTGCCTTACACCTTGCGAAATCCGCTGTTCCACTGGACCCAGTTGGAGCTCAAGCGTTATTTCGACATTGATGAATATTTGTCACCTTCAAATGCCCATAGGGTTTATCAGCAGGCAAGCGAAATGTTGCAACGGCCATCTCACCAGGTACTGGGCTTGCTTGAGCAGCAAAAAGTAGAGGTGGCCTGCACTACAGATGATCCCACTGACAGCCTTGAACATCACCAGGCTTTCAGGAAACAACAACCTACACTGCTTCTTTTGCCAGCGTTCAGGCCAGATCGTGCCTATGCCATAGAAGACCCTAAAACCTATATAGGATATCTCCAGCAATTGGAAAATGCTTCAGGCATTGCCTTAAACAGCTTTGCGGATTTGCTTGCTGCACTGGACAATCGCATCGATTACTTTCATCTGCATCACTGCCGGCTAGCGGATCACGGACTAAGGTATATGCCCTATGCAGACGGTGCTTCCCTAGACATCGAAAAGATCTTTAAGAAGCTCTGGGACGGGCAGCGGTTATATGAAGATGAGGCGGCCTTCTATAAATCGGAAATCCTAAAGCATCTCTGCAGGTCCTATCACAAACACGGCTGGGTGCAACAATTTCACCTCGGTGCGCTGAGAAATACCAATGCCAGCATGCACAAAGAGTTAGGTCCGGACAGCGGTTTCGATTCCATTGGCGATTACGTACAAGCCCCTTCACTGGCTCGCTTTCTAAGTTCCTTAGAAGAAACTGGCCAGCTGGCAAAAACGATTCTTTATAATCTCAACCCTTCTGATAATGCCGTATTTGCTACCATGTGCGGAAACTTCCAGGGCAGCGGCATGCGCGGAAAGGTCCAATGGGGTTCTGCCTGGTGGTTCCTGGACCAGAAAGACGGTATGGAAGAACAGCTCAATACGCTTTCCCAAATGGGCATGCTCAGTACTTTTATAGGCATGCTTACTGATTCCAGAAGCTTTCTGTCATTTCCCAGACACGAATATTTCAGAAGGATCCTGTGTAACCTCATAGGAAAGGATGTAGAAGAGGGCCTGCTGCCCAAGGATGAAAAATGGCTGGGCCATATGATAGCGGATATTTGCTATCACAATGCGAAGAGGTATTTTAATTTTCATTGACCTAATTCATTTTTGCATCTACCTATCCACCATATCGGCTTTCCGCCGGCAGGTGCAAAACGAACCAAATAATCAAGACCGTTTTTCAATTCATAATAATACCAATAGGCATCAAACTTCTGTCAGGCATACATTTAAGTTATGTAGTAAATCAAGTGATTTTCACAATGGCCATAGGAAGCCATTCATAAAGCATTTTACAAAGTAAAAGCGACCTGAATGGCGCAGACGTGGAAATCGCGTAGATTTCAAATAACTTAAATTAAGCCTAGATTTTTTTGCCTACTTTTTTCATCAATGGAAAAAAGTAGGGTAATAAAAAACGCTTTGAGACAGAGTTGAATTAATTCAATACCACATTTTATTAGGACTAATTTCGAGTAGACTAGTCAGTATTTACGATCCTGCTTTCAAATAGAATGATTGCTATGGCAATGGTGAAGGCAAAACGAACTAAAAACAAAACTTTAAAAACCGAAAAACCTGGGAAGCCAAAGACTCAATCCCGGAATATAGGTGACAAGCATCAACACGATAATCATGACCACAAAAAGTGGCAGAAGCGGCCTGATAACCTTTTGAATCGACAGACCAGCCACACTGCATCCCACAAAGAGTACTGACCCTACAGGGGGAGTGCAAATACCTATGCAGAGATTCATGATCATGATGATGCCAAAATGGACAGGGTCATAGCCTAATTCCGTAACGATGGGCAGGAATATCGGGGTGAAGATCAGCACGGCAGGGGTGATATCCATAAATATACCCACGAGGAGTAAAATCAGATTGATCAGGATCAGCACCATTACCGGGTGTTCGCTGATTCCTAAAAGAAGGTCTGTTATGGCTTGAGGAATTTGCTCATAACTCATTACCCATGACATGGCGATGGAAGTGGCCACCAATAGCAGGACGATGCTGGAGGTTTTGATGGTTTCCATCAATATGGGTTTGATATCCGCAAAACTGATCTCTTTATACCAAAAGGCCAGGGCAAATGTGTAAATAACCGCTATGGCAGAAGCTTCCGTCGCTGTAAAATAACCTGCAACGATCCCGCCTATTACAACAACTAATAATAATAAACTGGGAAAAGCATCGATCAACCTTTTAAAAAAGTCTTTGAGGCTGACCATAGACTCCGTAGGGTACTTCTTTATGATAGAATACACGGCTGCAGCCATCATTAAAGCAAGCCCGATCAAAAGGCCGGGAATATAACCAGCCAGGAAAAGGGCTGCTATGGATATACCTCCACTGGCCAGTGAATATATGATCAGGATATTGCTTGGTGGTATGATCAGACCTGTAGTGGCACTTGTAATGTTCACCGCTGCGCTAAAAGACTTGTCGTAACCCTCCTCTTCCATCTGCGGGTTCATGAAACCTCCGATGGCTGATGCCGCCGCCACAGCAGAACCGGAGATGGCTCCGAATAGCATACAGGCAATTATATTTACAAAGGCGAGTCCGCCAGGTAAGGGCCCAATAAGGGCCTTGGCAAATTGAATTAAGCGCACGGCTATACCTCCCCGGTTCATAACCTGTCCGGCCAATATAAAAAATGGTATAGCCAGCAATGTGAAACTATCCAGAGAAGCAGCCATTCGCTGGGCCAGCGTGGTTACCGACAGGTTGAAAGGAATTGCGGTGACCAGGGTGAACAGTGCTGCAAGACCAATAGCATAAGCCACAGGCACCCGAAGTGCCAGAAAAATCAGAAATGCGCTAATAAGGACGTATATCTCCAGATGCTCCATGACTACCTATTGCGAGTATTTATCAAGGCGGCGAGCAGATCCCAACAGTAGTACAGGATCAGGATTCCGCTAATGGGTAAGATCATGTATACTGCACCTAAAGGAATTTCAAGGGCCGCCGATCGCTGTCCTAAACTGAATGTAATCCAGCACAGTCTGAGACCGCCCAAAACGAGAACAGCCATGCTGAAAATTGCGATGGACAAGTACACAAATCCGTCGAGCCATTTCCTGTTCTTATCCACCCAGATGGCCGGAAATAGATCGATGGCCAGATGCAACTTCTGACCGGTGGCATAGGCCGCCCCCAGCAGTCCTACCCAAATGAGGCCATAGCTGGAAATCTCATCCGTTACTGTACTCGGGCTTCCCAAAACAAATCGCGAAAATACCTGCCAGATCACACTGATGAGCATAATTGAAAACAGGCCTACAAGGGTAAATTCTACCGCCCTGTTAATTTTTTCCTTCATCCTGAATCTGTTGGATTAATTTTTTTAAACCCGCTTCGTTGTTGAATTGGTCAGTTATTGATTGGGTCAACTGCCGGAAAGGCTTTTTATCTGGATAAGTGATCACAACCCCAGCTTCCCGAATGGCCTTCAATGAGGCTTCCTCGGATACTGTCCAGAGTTTCCTTTGATGCTGCGAAGATTCCAGTGCGGCCTCTTTGATCCATTGTCTTTCTTCATCATTGAACCGCTTCCAGGAATAGCTGCCTATGAGCAAGACATCGGGCACCGCCGTATGTTCGTTCATACTGTAGTATTTGCACACTTCATAATGTTTGGATGTATAAAAACTGGGAAGATTATTTTCAGCGGCATCCACCACTCCTTGTTGCAATGCCGTATAAAGCTCACCCCAGCTGATGGGTGTAGGTGAGCCACCCAACAGGTTTACCATGCTTACTGCCATATTACTTTTCTGTACTCGTACCTTAAGCCCGCTCAGGTCTTTGGGATGATCTATAGGTTGTTCTTTGCTGTAAAAACTCCGGCTGCCTGCATCGTAGAATGTTAGCCCTCGCAATCTGTATTCAGTTCCTTTTAATAACATCGCTTCGCCGATAGGACCATCAAAAACACTGAATGCATGCTCACGGTCCCTGAAAATGTAGGGAATACTCAACACCTTGTAATCCTCGATAAAATTCTCAAGAACAGCTGCTGAAACCTTGGTAATGTCCAGGCTTCCAATTTGCAATAGTTCCAGACATTCTCTTTCTGCCCCCAGTTGGCCACTGGGGTATATCATTACCTCAATACGACCTTTTGATTTTTCCTCTAGTCGCTCTCCCATAAAAACCATGGCATGATGAACCGGGTGATTCGTATCCAATCCATGGGCCAGCCGGATCGTTTTTACAGCCTCTTTGTCCTTGCAGGCAGTAAAAATAAGTGCCAATAGAAGCAATATACGGGCTGGATGGCAGTTTCCTGAAATTCTTGGAATAGGATGAATACTGTTGAGCATCAGAAGGAAAGTTTTCCGCTTTTAAAAATGGGCTATCTTGTAAATCTTAAAAGTGTAAATTAAGAAATAATTGAGCATGCCTTTGAGCAGTGCCGGTTAATTGATAAGGAATATGAGTAAAATGTTTTCTGTTAGCGGCAAGTTCATCCTGATGAGCGGGGCAACAGGCATACTGGGGTCGGCCATGGCCAAATCCCTTGCAGAAGCCGGTGCGCGTGTACTGGTCATGGGACGAAACAAGGAAAAAGTGAACCGGCTGGTGGCCGAAATAGTAAATAATCAGGGCAAGGCCTTCCCCCTGCTGGCTGATGTAACTGATGAAGACCAGTTGAGGCAGGCTTCAAAAGAGGTAGAGAAGGCATTTGGAAAACTGGATGTTATGATCAATGCTGCCGGCGGTAATTTGCCAGGTGCCGTCATCCAACCGGATCAGGAATTGCTAGACGCTGATCTGGATGAGCTGAGGCAGGTGATGGAATTGAATTATATGGGAACTCTAATGCCTATTCAGGTGTTCCTGCCACTCTTTCTCAAAGAAAAGAAAGGCAGTATCATCAATATCTCTTCCATGACCGCCCAAAGGCCTCTAACCCGTGTATTAGGATATGGTTCAGCCAAGGCAGCTGTAGACAATCTCACTCAATGGCTGGCTGCCGAATTCTCTCTTAAATACGGTAATGGACTCAGGGTAAACGCTGTTGCCCCGGGTTTTTTCCTTACGGAGCAAAACAGAACCTTACTGACCAAAGAAGACGGCAGTCATACGGACCGGGCAAAGAAGATTCTTGCCAATACACCCATGAAGGAATTTGGTCGGCCTGAAGATCTCTTAGGTGTCATTCACTGGTTGTCTAGCGACGCTTCCCGCTTTGTGACCGGCACCATTATTCCTGTAGATGGCGGATTTAATTCTTATTCAGGTGTATGAAGCCGCTTTTTGAAACCATGCGCTGGTTTGGGCCCAAAGATGTGGTAAGCCTCTCCGATATCAGGCAGAGTGGCGCTAAAGGGGTAGTTACAGCTTTACATGAAATAGAGAATGGGGCCATATGGACGCGGGACGCTATCCGGGAACGCAAAGAACTCATTGAAAGCTCCGGACTGCAGTGGACCGTTGTAGAAAGCGTACCTGTACACGAAGACATAAAGAT
>JBPEXP010000034.1:0-2270 GCA_052031475.1 Flavobacteriaceae bacterium
ATTTAATGCCGGTATATACAATGCACTAAAACAGCTGACGCTTCAATTTGATGTGAAGCCGTGGAAACTGATCAAGACCTATGGGCAGTTGATGCCCATGCTCATCGTAGGGATCAGTTTATTGTTTGCAGTACTAACAAAAAGAAAGAACCTGGTTTCACTTTTTTCATCCATGTTATGGGTTCTCAGCATCTTCTATTTTCTTTCTACCACAGTACATCCCTGGTATGTAATCTCGCTGGTACTGCTCTGCCTGTTTACCGAATATCGCTTTCCACTGTTCTGGTCTGCCGTAATTATTCTGAGTTATTCGGCCTATGGACCAGATGGTTTTAAGGAGCAATTGTGGTTATTGTTCATTGAATATTTTGTGGTCTTTGGTTTTATGGTCTACGAAATCATCAGATTAGAAGGACAAAAAATGATAATTTCAAAAAATTGACGGTGAATCAGGGCCAGTTCAATATAATTTGTACATTTGACATTCCATGAAGAGAGAAGAATACATGATAATCAGGAACTTTGCAGCGTTCCCAGCTTTTCTCCCGACACGCCGTCGCCCGTAAGGGTGTGCTTCAGTATTGGAAATAGGTGAGTCCATTTCCGCTAATCTTCTAACTGTTTATTTTCCCTATTAAATTACAATGCAATGGAAATTGCAATTGCCAACGAGTCACATATTAAATATGCCCAGATCATCAGTGAAACCATCACCGAGTCTGCCAAGGTTCGGGGAACAGGTATTGCGCAGAGATCCCCTGAGTACATCATTCAGCGCTTGGTAAACGGCAATGCCGTCATAGCACTGGACGGAGATAAATTTGCCGGGTTCTGCTACATAGAAGTCTGGGGGCATAAAAAATTTGTAGCCAATTCCGGGTTGATAGTTCATCCGGATTACCGCAACCAGGGTCTCGCCAAGAAGATCAAAAAGGCCATTTTTGAACTCTCTAGGAAAAAGTTTCCCGAAGCAAAGATATTTGGCATCACTACCGGCCTGGCGGTCATGAAGATGAACTACGAACTGGGCTATAAACCAGTAACCTTTTCAGAGCTCACAGACGATCCTGAATTCTGGAAGGGCTGCCAGACATGCAAGAACTTTGACATTCTTACCAGGACCGAGCGGAAAATGTGCCTGTGCACCGGCATGCTTTACGACCCCTCTAAGAAAATTAAGATCAAAAAAGACAAACTGAACAGCAAGGCCTTTCAGAGGTTGCAGAAGATTAAGTCCCAGCTGTTTCTGAAAAAGAAAACCTCATGAAAAAATTGGTTCTTGCATATAGCGGCGGACTGGATACATCCTACTGTGCCAAATTCCTCTCTGCCGAGGAAGGTTTTGAAGTTCACGCTGTGAGTGTAAATACCGGGGGATTCAGTGCTGCTGAAATTGCAGAAATTGAGCAAAAAGCCAAAAAACTTGGCGCAACCAATTATGTCTCCATCAATGCGGTAGATTCTTATTACGATCAGGTGATCAAATATCTGGTATACGGCAATGTTCTACGAAATAACACCTATCCGCTTTCAGTGAGCGCCGAACGCATTGTGCAGGCTCTGGAAATTGTAAAATACGCCAAGAAGATAAAGGCAGGATACATTGCCCATGGCAGTACGGGTGCCGGAAATGACCAGGTCCGCTTCGACAGTATTTTTCAGATCATGGCTCCTGAAATACAGATTATTACACCCATACGTGACCAGAGCCTGTCCAGGGAAGAGGAGATCGAATATTTAAAGGCACAAGGTATTGATCTGTCCTGGGAGAAAGCTAAATATTCTATCAATAAGGGTCTTTGGGGAACCTCAGTGGGAGGCGATGAAACCCTTACCTCGGATCAGCCACTACCCGAATCGGCTTATCCCACCCAGCTTTCAGAAACCGATCCACGGACTATCACCCTGGGCTTTGAGCAGGGCGAGTTCATCTCTCTGGACGGGATAAAGGACAACCCGGTGGCCAATATTGAAAAATTGAATGATCTGGCCGGAAAATTTGCTATCGGACGTGATATCCATGTAGGGGATACGATCATCGGCATTAAGGGCAGAGTGGGTTTTGAAGCGGCAGCACCTATGCTGATCATTAAAGCACACCATCTGCTGGAAAAACATACGCTGAGCAAATGGCAGCAATACCAGAAGGATCAACTGGGGAATTTCTACGGCATGATGCTGCACGAAGGAAACTTTTTGGATGAGGTGATGAGAAATATTGAAGCTTTTTTGAGCGACAGCCAGAAAAAGGTATGCGGCCAGGTGACCGT
>JBPEXP010000340.1:0-2331 GCA_052031475.1 Flavobacteriaceae bacterium
ATGCCAGCACGGCAGCCCTTACCGTGGAGATATAGGAAGAGAGATCGATATCATTAAATACCTCTTCACTTACCTGGTAACCCCCCAGGAAATTGATCGACAACGGGGCCACCACATAGTAGCCAAAAAGCACACCAATAAAAAACAACAGCGAGGCCACCAGGATGAAGCCCCTGGAATATTTTCTTTCCTTGTCATAAAGTCCGGGGCTGATAAATTTCCACATCTCGTAGAGTATATATGGGAAGCCCACGATAAAGCCCGCCCAGATCGAGGTCCATATATGGGCGGAGAACTGTCCGGCCATAACACGACTCTGAATCCTGAACAGGGGTTCATTATGGCAAAAAGCTTCGCTGAATCCCAGCCACCTGGAGAGCTTACAAAAGACACCATAGGTAGGAAAATCTGGATTTTTGGGACCAAAAATGACCGTATCAAAAATAAATTCCCTCATCAGAAAGGCCACAAAGCCCAGCAGGACAACGGCCATAGTAGATCTGATAAGATGCCATCTCAGTTCTTCAAGATGATCGAGAAATGACATTTCATTGGGGTTCTTTTTATCCTTTGCCATTAGAGAATGCCTTCTTTGATCAGGTTGTGCAAATGTACCACGCCAATATATTTCTTTCCGGAGACCACGAGAAGCTGCGAAATCCCCATAGATTGCATATCCTTAAGCGCCTTCACCGCAAGGACATTAGACTCGACGGTTTTAGGGTCCGTCGTCATAATGTCGCTGGCTGTAAGACCGTTGATGTTTTCGTATTTGTTGAGCATGCGCCTGATATCCCCGTCGGTGACAATCCCCTTGATCTTTGCTCCGTCCATGACCGCGGTGGCTCCCAGCATTTTTTCAGAGATCTCCACTATCACATCTTTCACGTGAGTGTTCAGCTGAACCTGTGGTTTGAGATTGTTTTTGGCGATGTCTGAAACCCTCAGGTATAACTTCTTTCCCAGGGTTCCGCCGGGGTGGTATTTGGCAAAATCCTTGCTGCTGAAACCTCGCAGCTCCAGCAGGCATATGGCCAGGGCGTCTCCCATGACCAGTTGGGCTGTGGTACTGGTGGTAGGAGCCAGGTTATTAGGGCAGGCTTCCTTATCCACATGGGTATTCAAGGTAAAATCTGCATTCTCGCCCAGATAGGAATCCGGGTTCCCCGTCATGCCTATTAATTTATTATTGCCCAGCTTGATCAGTGGTACCAGTAATTTGATCTCAGGCGTATTACCGCTTTTTGAAATACAGATGACCACATCGTTTTTCTGGATGGTACCCAGATCTCCGTGGATGGCGTCGGCGGCATGCATGAAAATAGCCGGCGTCCCCGTAGAATTTAAGGTGGCCACAATCTTAGAAGCAATGATGGCGCTTTTGCCGATACCAGAGATAACTACCCTGCCCTTTGAATTGAGGATGCAGCTGACCGCCTCGGCAAATTCGTCATCCAGTTGGTCGGCCAGGTTGGCGATGGCAGATGCTTCGGTTTTGATGGTCTTTTTTGCGGTGGCTAATATGCCTTTGCTGTTTGTCAAATTGCGATGGAAGTTTTATGATTCTATTACGAGAATTTGTATAAATATTACAAAAGGTTCTGATAGAATGTATTATATTTAAGGTAACAAAATTACGTAATCTTATTTTATAGAACATTCACAAAATCGTTCATCTAATTACTGTATCAACTCACCAATTTAATATACTGTAACACGCATGATGAATTAAGGCCTGAGCTCAACAACCTGTTGAGGTGCTTTCTAATTGAATCGAATGGAATTGAAGGAGATTGACTTACACGCTTCACTCAAAAAATATTTTGGATTTTCCAAATTTATAGGACTACAGGAAGACGTAATTACCAATGTAATCAACGGCAAAGACACCTTTGTTATTATGCCCACAGGCGGCGGTAAATCATTGTGCTATCAACTGCCGGCACTGATCAAGGAAGGTACGGCCATCGTAGTTTCACCGCTTATAGCCCTGATGAAGAACCAGGTGGATGCCATTAGAGGGGTTTCTGATCAAATGGGAGTGGCCCATGTATTGAATTCTTCTCTTACCAAAACACAGGTGAAAGAGGTGAAGAACGATATAAGGTCTGGCATAACCAAATTACTTTATGTAGCTCCTGAATCGCTTACCAAAGGGGAATATATCGAATTCCTGCAGTCGGTCAATCTTTCCTTTGTAGCCATTGACGAAGCCCACTGCATTTCGGAATGGGGTCACGATTTCAGGCCGGAGTACAGGAATCTCCGGTCGATCATCAACAGGTTAGGTGATGATATTCCCATAATAGCGCTCACCGCCACTGCGACGCC
>JBPEXP010000341.1:0-4727 GCA_052031475.1 Flavobacteriaceae bacterium
ATGAAATTATTAGCACTGAGGAGTTAACTATTCCCCATCCGCATTTGGAAAAGAGAAGATTCGTGCTTCAGCCACTGGCCGATGTGGCTCCTCAATTCTATCATCCCTTACTGAAGAAGGATACCCGAAATCTCCTTCAGGAATGCAAGGATAAGGTGAGGGTTCAAAAGACCAATCTATTATTATTCAGAAGCAGAGACGATCTTTTTGGCCAGCTGCACTTTCTGGCCATAGAGGGTAATATTGGGGCCGGCAAGACTACTCTTGCCCAGAAAATCTCAGCTGATTTCAAGGCCAAGCTGGTACTGGAACGATTTGCAGACAATCCCTTCCTGCCTAAATTTTACAAGGAGCCTGAGAGATACGCATTTCAGTTGGAAATGTCTTTCCTGGCAGACCGATTTCAGCAATTTACAGACGACACCTCCCAGTTTGATCTGTTTAAGAATTTCATGGTAAGTGATTACGATGTCTTCAAGTCTCTCATATTCGCTGAGATCACCCTGCAGAAAGAAGAGTTTGGCCTCTATCGTCAATTATTCAACTTTATGTACAGGGAAGTTAAAAAGCCCGATCTGTACGTCTATCTCTATCAGAATACCAATCGGCTGATCGATAACATTAAGAAGCGCGGGCGAGACTACGAACAAGACATACAACCGTCCTATTTAGAGAAAATCAACCAGGGCTATCTGAACTACATCAAAAGCTACCCGCACAAAAACAGCCTGATCATAGATGTGAGTGAACTGGATTTTGTAGAGAAACAGGCTGACTATGAAGTAATTCTGAAAGAGATTGAAAAACAACTCCTCATGGATGAGAATAGCGGGCTCTTTTCTGCTTAATATTCGCTTAACAATTTTTTAGCAAATTTCTTGCATAGTCCAACAGGAATTCTTTATTTGCACCTCCCTTTACGCAACTAACTAACTCAAACTATACACTCAAAACCCTGATCAAGCTATCAGGGTTTTTTCATTTCTACTGGTTTCCCGGCGCATTACAAATTGAGAATATCAGGCTTTGATTTTCGCCCATAAATCCCATAGGACCACCCCCACACTTACTGCTACGTTCAATGAATGTTTGGTTCCAAACTGGGGAATTTCCAGGGCCGCATGACATAGATTAACTACTTCCTGCTGTACGCCTTTAACTTCATTTCCGAAGACGAGTACCAGTGTTTTGTCTGAAGGTGGATGGTATTGATCCAGAGACAAGGATGTATCGGTCTGCTCAATGGCCAGGCAATAGTGCGTTTGGCGCAAATTTTTGATTAATTCGCCAGCATCCTTACGGTATTCCCATTCAACACTTTCAGTGGCTCCGAGAGCTGTTTTCCGGATATCCTTATGGGGAGGGCTGGCTGTAATGCCACAGAGGTAGATCTTCTCAATTAAAAAGGCATCGGCCGTCCTGAACACCGATCCCACATTGTGAAGACTGCGAATATTATCAAGAACCAGAATTATGGGCGTTTTGCTGGCCTTTTTAAACTGCCCGACATCCAGGCGGTCCAATTCACTGGTTTTAAGTTTCTTCATAACCTCTACTCAGGGGTCGATTAACTTATCCGAAAATATCAACAGTGCATAAAATTCCCTGTGGAAAATGGTATTTTCGTTCTTACACCTGAAACGCAAAAATAAGCTAAATCATAGCCATTTGGGCCAAGTGAAAAAAAGTATAAAGATCACTCCGTTGATGAAGCAGTACGGGACTATTAAGGCCAAGTACCCGGATGCTCTTTTACTTTTTCGCGTTGGCGATTTCTACGAAACTTTTGGTGAAGATGCGGTCAGGGCTGCCAGAATACTGGGAATTGTACTTACTCAGCGAAACAATGGCGGTGATAAGACCGAACTGGCTGGTTTTCCGCACCACTCCCTCAATACCTACCTGCCCAAACTTGTGAAGGCGGGCCAGCGTGTTGCCATCTGTGATCAATTGGAAGATCCGAAGCTTACAAAAACCATCGTCAAGCGCGGTGTTACTGAACTGGTTACTCCTGGTGTGGCACTGAACGACGATATCCTGCACACCAAGACCAATAATTTTCTCGCAGCTGTTCATTTGGGGAGTACCCTTTCAGGGATCTCTTTTCTGGATATCTCAACCGGAGAATTTTTAACGGCCGAAGGAAAGGATGAGCAAATAGATAAGTTGATCCAAAACTTCAACCCCAGGGAAATCCTGGTGTCCAAGCTTCAGAAAACAGCATTCAAAGAACGGTTTGGAGGTCGTCATCACTGTTTCTACCTGGAAGACTGGATCTTTCAGGAAGACTACGCTGTAGAGAATTTATCAGGTCATTTTAAGACACGCAGCTTAAAAGGATTTGGCGTAGATCACCTCAGGCAGGGACTGATCGCCTCGGGTGCCGTTTTGCACTACCTGATGGAGACCCGTCACAGCCAGCTGGGACATATCAATCGTATCCAGCGCATTGCCGATGAGCAATTTGTATGGATGGACCGTTTTACCGTGCGCAATCTGGAATTATTTCGCGCCAATACCCCGGAAGGAATTTCGCTGTTGGACGTTATAGACAAAACAGTTTCTCCCATGGGCGGGCGGGCCATGAAGAGATGGCTGGCACTACCCCTCAAGGACGCGGTCTTAATCAGGCAAAGGCATGAAGCAGTGGCCCATCTTAAAGAAGATGACCAAAGCCTTCACAAACTGCGTTCCACGATCAAGGACATGGGTGACATGGAGCGTTTAATTGCCAAGGTTGCAACCGGCAAGGTGAATCCGAGGGAAACCGTGCACCTGAAAAACTCCCTGGAGCGATTGCTCCCTGTAAAGGCCTTATTAGAACAGGTACCTGCGGCATCGCTTAAAGATCTGGGCATGGAGTTAGACCCATGCACGGACTTGAGAAACCGTATCAAGGAGGTCCTTATGGAAGATGCACCTGCAGTGATAGGAAAGGGCCCGGTTATAGCAGAGGGATTTTCATCAGAATTGGACGAACTAAGACAACTGGCATTTTCCGGCAAAGATCATCTGGATGCCATGTTGGAGCGGGAAATGGCCAAAACGGGCATCAGTTCATTAAAGATCGCCTCCAACAATGTTTTCGGATATTATATAGAGGTCAGAAATACCCATAAAGACAAGGTTCCGGAAGATTGGATCAGGAAACAGACCCTGGTAAGCGCCGAGCGTTATATCACCGAAGAACTCAAAGAATACGAGGCCCGCATACTAGGCGCGGAAGAACGAATTTTGGAATTGGAACAGAATCTCTTTGGTCAATTGCTGGTTTGGATGCAGGAACATATAGAGGTGGTTCAGAAGAATGCCCGGCTGGTAGCCACGCTGGATGGGCTATGCAGCTTTGCTCAGCTGGCCGTGGAGAATGAATACCACTGTCCGGAGATCAGCGAGGGAACCGAAATAGACATTAAAGAAGGCCGGCACCCGGTCATAGAAAAGCAGTTGCCTTTAGGGGAGGCCTATGTGACCAATGATGTATTTCTGGATCGCGAGAGCCAGCAGATCATGATGATCACCGGTCCGAACATGAGCGGTAAATCGGCTTTGTTAAGACAGACGGCATTGATCGTTCTATTGGCGCAGATGGGAAGTTTTGTGCCTGCAGAATCGGCGCGTCTTGGCCTGGTAGACAAGATCTTTACACGCGTAGGTGCCAGTGACAATATTAGCCTGGGTGAATCGACCTTTATGGTAGAGATGAATGAAACCGCATCTATCCTTAACAATCTCTCGGAAAGAAGCCTGGTATTGCTGGACGAAATAGGCAGGGGAACTAGCACTTATGACGGTATCAGCATTGCCTGGGCGATCAGCGAATATTTGCACGAACACCCCGCCAGGGCCAAGACTTTATTTGCCACGCATTACCACGAACTGAACGAGATGGAGGCTACTTTTGAGCGGATCAAGAACTACAATGTTTCGGTGAAGGAACTAAAAGATACGGTACTGTTCATGCGAAAACTGAAACCGGGCGGCAGCGAGCACAGTTTTGGGATCCACGTGGCCCGGATGGCCGGCATGCCGCAACAGGTGGTTTACAAAGCGGGTAAGATCATGAAGAAGTTAGAGCATTCCCACTCAAGTGAGGAGTTGTCGGATCAGCTTCAGGAGGTGCAAAAGGATATGCAGCTCAGTTTTTTTAACCTGGATGATCCGCTCCTGGAGCAGATCAAGGAGGAGATTTTGCACCTGGACATCAACACGCTTACACCCGTAGAGGCTTTGATGAAGCTCAACGAGATCAAGAGAATGCTGAGTAGAAAGAAGAAAGCCACTTCCTAAGAGCGTCCGTTCATTAAGCAGTCCTCTTTTTTCAAAAAGTGCTTTTGGTTTGCGAGAATTATATTAAATTTGCTGCCCTGTATTACAACAAAGTTGAATACAGGGTTAATATGCGAAAATAGCTTCCCGATAGCTATCGGGAGTAGAGCGCCATCCGCCTCAGGCGGATAAAGGTCGCGGAAAGAAATGAGATAATAAAACGGGATTCGTTCCTCGTAAGTTTATCTAAAAATGCGAAAATAGCTCAGTTGGTAGAGCGCCACCTTGCCAAGGTGGAGGTCGCGGGTTCGAATCCCGTTTTTCGCTCAAAACGCTGCCCGACAGCGTTTTTTTATGCTCGAGTGGTGGTCCCGATAGCTATCGGGAGGTAGACCCGCCCGAACGTACCGTTCGGTACGGGCGGGCACGTTGGACTTGGGCAGTTTATTGACTATTTT
>JBPEXP010000342.1:0-3293 GCA_052031475.1 Flavobacteriaceae bacterium
AAATATAGATAACCGGGGTTACATTTCCAGACCCACTGATCAAAGACTGCACGTGGGCGTCTTGTTTCAGGATTACATTCCCAGCATCCCCAAACTCAGGATGTACCTGAACCTGGTTTACAACACAGGCCTGCCGGGTGGATCACCCAGTTATGCAGACCCCTACGAGTTTCAGAATAGATTAAGAGACTACAAAAGGGCAGATTTAGGAATTTCCCATATTTTTGTGGACGCTGAGAACCGATATCCGGAAGGGCATTGGCTCGATCAGTTCAAGGAGTTGGTGGTGGGATTTGAGATCTACAATCTGTTTAACAATCAAAATGCCATAACCAACACCTGGGTCAGGGATGTTGATAGCAAACAGGAATTTGCTGTTCCCAATTTTATGACTTCGCGGGTGTTAAACATCAAGTTCAGCCTGCGTTTTTAGTCGAGAACACTATGAAGACGATTTTACTGCTGGCGGTTTTAATGATCCTGGCCCCTGTTTACGGGCAAAAGGATCTCTATGAGAGTAACAGGTTTGACGAATTGAGCGAAGACCATGAGGTGCTGGCCATTATACCATTCTTTACTAATCTGGACCTTGAAGACAACAGAAACAAAGAAGAATCCAGAAGGCTTGAAGAGATTGAGGGTTATGCCGTTCAGAACGCGCTGGAGACCTATTTTGGAAGGGGCAAGAAAAAGAAGAAATTCTCCGTAGAATTCCAGAACACCAAAGATACCAACGCCATGCTGGCCCAGAACGAGATCACCTATGAAAATATAGATACCTATACGATCAAGGAATTGAGTGAAATACTCGGCGTGGATGGTATTATCAGCGGTAATCTGGACCTTAACATTCTGCTCTCGCGCGGAATCCCGGCCGGGTTTAGCATTCTCGATTACCTGCTGGGTGATGCCAATTACGGAAGGATCGGCATCAAGATAAGCGATGGGAAAACCGGAAAACTCCTGTGGAAATACGAGAATGAAATCACCAAGAAATCAGGAAAAAATACAGAAGACCTGATCGACAAGATGATGAAAAAGATGACGCGCAAGTTTCCCTATGACAAGGAGAGACAAAAACCCAGCAGGCGAAAGAGTTCTTAAGAATCCAGGAAATCCTTCAGCACCCCGATCGTATAGTCTATTTCTTCTTTTGTATTATAAATTGAAAAAGAAAACCTCAGCGAAGGTTTTTTAAGATCATCCTCTGCCAAAATCTGATTCAAAACATGAGAGCCCTGGTTGCTTCCGGACTGGCAGGCACTTCCCTTAGAACAGGCAATGCCCTTGAGATCTAAATGGAACAAAAGCAATAAAGCCTGTTCTTCATTAAAAGGCAAACAGACATTGGCAATGGTGTATGTGCTTTTTTCCAAATCACCGGAATACCCATTAAATTTCACTCCGGGAATCTCTTGCCTGATCTTCTCTATGAAGTATTTCTTAAGTTCAAGTATATACTGGTGTTCCTCTTCCAGTTTTTCATAGGCTTGCAAAAAAGCTTCTTCAAGGCCCACGATATTGTGTAATGGTTCCGTTCCGGCCCGTAATCCCCTTTCCTGTGAACCCCCGAATATCATCGGGTTCAGGCCAGTGTTCCTTTTGATATAGGCAAATCCCACACCTTTGGGACCGTGAAATTTGTGGGCAGCTGCGGTCATGAAGTCGACAGGAACTTGCTGCACGTCCCACGGAAAGTGGCCCAAAGACTGAACCGTGTCTGAGTGCAACAGTGCCTGGTGCTCATGACACATCTCGCAAATAGCCTTAATATCTATTTTATTTCCGATCTCGTTATTAACATGCATCAGGCTTACCAACTTCTTGCTGTTGTCTGCAGACAATAATTCCTCCAGGTGATCGGGTTTTGGATTTCCACCTTTGTCCAGGTCTACGTACTCTATCTTTATACCGTAATCCTTGGCCAGTTCTTCGGCCGTGTGCAAAACGGCGTGGTGTTCTATCTTGGATGTGATCAGGGTTTTAACCCCCAGGTCCCGGACGGCACCACGCAGGATCATATTGTCGGCCTCTGTTCCACCCGATGTGAAAATGATCTCGGAGGGATGGGCGTTCATGATCCTGGCAATGGATTTTCGGGCTTTTTCGATGGCAGATTTAGCCGGCCTGCCGAAGGCATGGGTAGAGGAAGGATTCCCGTACTGGTTGTTGAGGCAATCCTGCATTTTTTCAATAACACTTTGTCTGACCCGTGTGGTGGCCGCATTATCTAAATAGACCTGTTGCATTTGATTTTCGCTGTTTTCTAGGACGTGTCAAAATTAACGGAAATAATGCTAAAATCAGTCAAAAATAGGCGTGATCCGCTAGGAATATCCATCGATTTTCTTTTAAATTTGAGGCATGATTAAAAGATCACTGGCTTTGTTCATCGGCATTTTTTTCTCCTGCAATGACGGTGACCTGCAAATTGAAACCATTGATTTTGACAGTGCCAGCATTGAGTTTTGCGAATCTTCCACAGACACCAGCAGTACTTTTTTCTTTAAACTGAATCCCACTGAAAGTCTTATTTTGGAGTTACAGAGCGGCCTGCTGAAAAATGAGCCGTCAGACGGTACCATTGTCAGTACTGTGCCCGGACAGTCACAAATTACCTACCGGACCTTCTCCGACGATGTAAGCAAAGGATATTTCTGTGATCAACCCCCACCGGTGACCCCAACTGTTGTGGAAGAGATCCCTGCACAGGGAGGTGAGGTTTGGATAACCACTGTTCAGAATGTGGCAGACACAACGCTTTACGAGCACACCATAGAGCTAAACGACATATCTCTTGTGAACGATAATGGGGAACGCATTACCAATTTATTCATCGACAATTTTGGCCTGATTACTACCTCCTCAGAATAAGGGATATTATTCTGCTTGTTTAACGGTCCCGGCCGGTTATTCCTTCATCGTCTTCTTGCTCAATGTTCCTTTTTGAATCGCCATTGCGCTTCCATGAAGTAGAAATCTTGTAAAGGCCGTACATCAGCAGTATAAAACCGATACTTAAAGCGTATTCTTTTTTGATAAATGCATCGGCCGAAAGTATGAAGCCGATGCCCAGGATTGCAGATAAAAAATAAATCCAGCCTTTTATTTTCATTGGTCAAAAATATACTTATTTTTCAGCAATGGAAGCATCTGTCGCTAAAGCTTTAACCGCTGTTCCACCTACGGTTTCTGAGGATTTGCTACTCCCCTGCCTCAATAAGCAGATACTGGGTATGGAATGTCCGGGCTGTGGGCTTCAGCGTTCGGTGCTGCTTTTATTTGAAGGGGAC
>JBPEXP010000343.1:0-8322 GCA_052031475.1 Flavobacteriaceae bacterium
GGTCAATATAGGTGATGTAGTCCAGCTGTTGAAGTACAAAATGACTGGGATCGTATAGAATATTGACCCTTTTGTGGTTCCCTGTGGCTTCCAGAAATCGCTCAAAGGTATCACCGTCATGTAGATCTTCTCCCGGATGGATCTCATAACAGACATCCACACCTTCTTCATCAAAGTGATCCAATATGGGTTGCCATCTTTTGGCCAGTTCCTTAAATCCCAGTTCTACCAGGCCAGCAGGACGCTGCGGCCAGGGGTGCCAGGTATGCCACAACAAAGCCCCGGAAAAGGTCGCATGGGCCTTTATACCCAAGCGCCTGCTGGCAGTTCCAGCCTTTTTCACAACATCAACAGCCCATTCTGTACGGGCCTTCGGATTGTTCTTATAAGCATCAGGGGCAAAATTGTCGAACATCAGGTCATAGGCCGGGTGTACTGCCACCAATTGGCCCTGCAGGTGGGTAGATAGTTCTGTGATCTCCAATCCGTACGACTGGATCTTTCCTTTTAATTCATCGCAATAGGTCTGGCTTTCTGCTGCCTTATCCAGGTCGATCAGAAAGCTTTCCCAGGTGGGAATCTGGATTCCTTTATAGCCCAGATCTGATGCCCATTGACACATGCCCTCCAGGCTGTTGAAAGGTGGTTTACTATCTACAAATTGAGCTAAAAAAACGGCTGGCCCTTTGATTGTTTTCATCGTTTAGTTCTTCTGGAATTAGGTTTTTGGGAATGATTGAATTTCATAATTAAGCCCTATATTTAAGCGGAGTATAGAATACTATTTCTCGTGTCGGGAAGTTATAAATATAGGAAATACGAAAGAATAATCGACCAATAAACCAGGCTTAGAATAAGGGATATCGCCGTGCTTGATCAATCATTGACAAAATGTAAAGCCGGGAGCTCTGTTTACTAACACAGAAGAACCCTTTTTCGTCTTAAAACCAATTCAGCAGCGCCAATGGAAAATGCATCTGCCAGAAACTTATGGGGCGACTTCCTCGACTCACATCTGGAATACGCCTTTGCAGACGAGCCCAGGGTAACACATTTTTGCGATAATCAGGAAGATGCCGATCAATGCTTAAAACTGGTCCTTTCAGGTACAAAAAGGGCCACCACCCACTCCCTGATCGGCCTGCAAATGAGAAAGGAACGACTTCCAAAAATTGGCGATTTCACTATCATTACCGACTGGAAGGGCAAAGCCCATTGCATAGTGCGAACAGTAGCTGTTCGCCTGAAGCCCTTTTTTAGCATCAGGTCGTCCTATGCCAAGATTGAAGGCGAAGGAGATAAGTCACTCGAGTATTGGAAAAAGACCCATTGGGACTACTATACAAGGGAACTAGCCGAATACGGCCGTAAGCCTGTAGAAAGTATGATCGTGGTATGTGAGATCTTCGAAAAAGTCTACCAGCGGAAATAGCCGTCAGATCATTATTCCAGATCTACCCAGACATTACCCCCCTTATGAGATGCAACCGTGGCCTCTATAAAATTCATGCCGCGAACACCATCAATCATGGTTGGGAATTCCCCGTCATTATAGTCTTCTCCTCTGATAGCTCTTGCCGCTCCTAGGTAGATATTGGCCATAGAATCAAAGATCCCTTCCGGGTGGCCCGGCGGCAGCTTGGTCCCAGCCAGTGACAGCTCGCTGTTATAGGGATGGCCTGGTTTCAGCACCCGAAGTGCCTCTGTATCGCTGGTCATGTAAAGGAAGTTCGGATTTTCCTGTTCCCAGCGGAAACCGGCTTTTTCGCCGTAGATATTGATCGTTAATGAATTTTCTTCTCCCGTAGCTACCTGGCTGGCACGGATCAGTCCCTTTATGTGCTTGCCCATCCTGATCAATACCGTACCGTCTACATCCATCTGGTTGTCGTCGTAGAGATAATTAAAATCGCATAAAACCGAATCTACCTTCAGGCCCGTAGTGTATTCGATCAGGTTAAACGCGTGTACGCCGATGTCACCCATACAAGAGCTGATCCCCGCTTTTTTAGGGTCCAGCCTCCAAACAGTCTTTCTTACTTCAGGATCGTGGATCACCGGATTGATCCAACCCTGGTAATAGCTCGCGTCTACCTTATGCACTTTACCAAGCGCTCCGGCCTTGATCATTTCGCGCATCTGGCGCACCATGGGATAGCCCGTATAGGTATGCGTGAGTGCGAAAACAGTACCCGCTTTTTTATGAGCCTCCTGGAGGATCCTGGCTTCTTCAAGCGTAGTGGTCATCGGTTTTTCACAGATAACATGGAATCCGTGATCCAACAGTTTTTTAGCCATAGGAAAATGCAGGAAATTGGGAGTCTGAATAGAACATACCTGTACCCTTTCATCCTCTGGCAATTTCATCTCCTCTTCAACCAGGGTATCAAAATCCTTATAAATCCGGTTGGTCGGCACATCGATCTGCTTGGCAAAAGCCATGTTTTGTTCGTAATCCGGGTTAAACACCGCGGCTACAATCTGGTAATTATCGTTTATATGAGAGGCTACCCGGTGCAGTACCCCGATAAGCGAATCGCCTCCTCCTCCTAATATTCCAAGTCTGATTTTTTTAGGCATGTTCTGATTATGTTTTGTATTCTATTGCTTCGTTTTTAAACAGGAAAGTAAAAAGTACGGTGACCGCAAGGGCAAATATAGCGGGTACGATCCAAATGCTTTCCCAGTCGTGTATATTTTCCCCCTGAGCATACATATCTGTAACCTGTCCTGCTGTCCAGAACCCGATCAGCATACCCAGTCCGTAAGTAGCCAGGGTAATCAGGCCCTGGGCGGCACTTTTGTATTTTTCGCCGGCCTTGGTATCTGTATAAATCTGTCCTGAGACAAAGAAAAAGTCGTAACAGATACCGTGAAGGGCGATCCCGATCAGGAGCATAAATACCAATTCGCCGGCGTTGCCGTAAGTAAATAGCAAATACCTGAGCGTCCAGGCAATCATCCCCAGCATGATGGTTTTTTTAAATCCGAATTTGGTAAAAAACCAGGGCAGCAATAACATGAAGATTACCTCCGATGCTTGTCCTATGGTCATCTTACCGGCAGGGTTGGTCACGCCGATCTCCCCAAGGTACTGTCCCGCGTGCTGATAGTAAAAAGCCAGTGGAATACAAATCAGGATAGATGCGATAAAAAAGACCAGGAAGTTGCGGTCCTTCAATAGTCTGAGGGCATCAAGGCCCAGTATATCTGATATGCTCACCTTTTCGTCCTTACCGGCCTTGGGCGGTGTTTTAGGCAAGGTAAAACTGAAGAAGCCTAGTATAACAGATGCTACCGCTGTCATCAGGAAGGTGTTTTTTAACAGGCCACCGGCCACATTGGCCTCCGAATCCCATTTAAAGACATAGCTGATGACCAGTCCGGCTACGATCCAACCAATGGTCCCAAAAACACGAACATTGGCAAATTGTTTTGCAGGATTATCCATCTGGTTAAAAGAAACTGAATTGACCAGGGCCAGAGTAGGCATGTAAAGGATCATGTATCCCAGTATATAGGGAAAGAAGACGGAAAAGTCCGTTGCATTGGCTATTTGATACATCAGAATGGCCCCTACCAGGTGAAGCACTCCCAGGATCCTTTCGGCATTAAAAAATCTGTCTGCGATCAAACCAATAATAAAAGGAGCTATGATAGCGCCCCAGGATTGTGAGGAATACGCCATCGCAATTTCTGCCCCGGATGATTTAAGTGAATTGGGCAGATATATGCCCATGGTAACAAACCATCCTCCCCAAATAAAAAATTCGAGGAACATCATTATAGAAAGTTGAATTTTTACTCTGGTGCTCATGTTTGGTCAATTTATCGTTTGTAGAATATGTAATCCAGTTTAAGTGGCTCCAGGTCATTGTTCCTGAAATCCATTGATATCTGAGACCGGTGATGACTCGAATGATTAATGATATGGAAGAGAATATCCTGCAGGGTATTGGTAAACAATCGCCCTTCGGTATTCTCATAATCTATCCGGCGTTCAAAGTTGTCTGCATTAGTGATGATCTCAAAAGAGCTCCTCTGGTTCTCGTAGTGAATATCGCCCCAATCTTTCAGGGGATGCTCCTGCCACACCTCAAAACTTGGCTGGGAGTCCAGAACACGCGAATTCCAGATATGATGCGCGTTTAATATATGACTAAAAAGGCTCAGGCTCTTTTCAGGGACCTGCTCCAGCCCATTGCACTGCTCAATGAGTTTTTTATTGCAATAGAAGTTGTAATCAAAAAGTTGATTGAAGAATGATTTCATCAGTGCGAAAAGGAGTTAAGATATTTTTTTTGCAGCCGATAAAAGCAGCGTCTTTGTAGCCAGAATACCTTCTTCCTCACTCATCCCATCTCCTTCATATTCTACGCCAATGAACCCTGAATAGCCAGCAGATTTAACGATCTCAAGCATTTTTACATAGTCGATCTCCGTCTCGTTGCCCTCCTGGTCAAACTCGTGAGATTTTGCACTGACCGCCTTGGCGTAAGGCATCAGTTCTTCAACGCCCTGGTAGAAGTCATATGCTTCAGCACATCCCTGGGAATAGTCGTTCGGATCTTTTCTTCTCATGCAGAAGTTACCAAAGTCAGGCAAGGTGCCACAGTTGTCCATATCAACCTCCTCCATGATCTGGGCAAGCATGGCGGCATTGGAAGAAAGCCCACCGTGATTTTCCACTAGAACATTGATCTCTTTTTCCGCAGCATAGCTAGCAATAGCCGTTAGTCCTTTTACGGAATTAGACTTCCATTCATCGGCTACCTCACTTCCGAATAGATTGACCCTTACCGAATGACAGCCCATAGCAGAGGCTGCATCTACCCATTTCTTGTGATTCTCCACGGCCTGTGTTCGCTCTGCCTCGGATGAAGCAGCCAGGTCGCCTTCCCGGTCTATCATGATCAACACATTGGTCAATCCGTATTTCTGAGCTTCTGCATTGGATTTTTCAACAAAGGCATTCATCGCTTCCTCTGAATATCCAGCTGCTTCCAGTTCTGGAGCATAAAGCTGGCTCACGTATTCCAGTCCTTTAAATCCCCAGTCTTTGGCTTTGGCGGCAAAGCTATAGGGATCAACTCCTTCTTCCCTGATCATGCGGTGGATAGACCACTGGGCTAAAGAGAGTTCAAAAAATGGCGTGGTTTCAGACATCTCACTATCCTCTTTTTCAGAGGTTTCAGGCTGTTTCTTATTTTCCTTGCAGGCATAAAGGCCTATTAGGCCCAAGGCCATTCCGGCCTGGGAACTCCGCTGAATAAAAAATCTTCTTTTCATGTGGCATTATTGATTAGGCTGGTCCGGGACCCAAAAATCCAGTTTCCGGTCCATTGAAATATTCGCAAGAGTCGATTGTTAAATGTTCGGATTTGCTACTAACGGTCCCGGTTAAATGTAGAAATTTAATTTTATATTTGATACTTCTACATTATAAATAATTCAGGTAAATGGGCAAATTTTATTACAACGAGGAACAGGAATCCTACGATGCCATTGTGGTAGGAACAGGGATCAGCGGAGGTTGGGCAGCAAAGGAACTTTGCGAGAACGGTCTGAAAACCCTGGTGCTGGAAAGAGGGCCAATGGTAAAACATATAGAAGACTACCAAACGGCTCATTTGGATCCGTGGGACTTTCCTCATGCGGGTCAACCCACCAGGGAGGATGTTGCCCGGCAGTTTAAGCAACACCGAACCGGATATACTACCAGGAAAGAACACAGCCACTGGTTTGTGGATGATCTCATACATCCATATAACGAAATTAAGCGCTTCGACTGGATGCGGGGCTATCAGGTTGGCGGACGCTCCATCACCTGGGGCAGACACAGTTATCGCCTCAGCGATATAGATTTTACAGCTAACATCACCGATGGCCACGGTGTAGACTGGCCCGTTCGTTACAGGGATATATCACCCTGGTATGACAAGGTGGAATCTTATATAGGGGTTACCGGAGAGATGCTGGGCCTGCCACAGCTACCAGACGGGAAATTCGAACCCGTAATGGAACTCAATTGCGCCGAACAACACATCAGGGAAAAATTGGTAGAAAATTATGAGGACCGGATTTTGACTCCAGGGCGTGTCGCTCATATTAACAGCGATAAAAAATATGACGGCAGGGTACGCTGCCAATTCAGGAACCGATGCATGCGGGGCTGCCCATTCGGTGCCTATTTCAGCAGTCTTTCATCTACACTGCCGGCTGCAGAGAGAACAGGTAATCTGACACTGAGACCGGATGCCATTGTTCATGAAGTCCTTTATGATCCGGACACCCAAAAAGCTACAGGTGTCAGAATCATTGACCGTGAAACCAAGGAAACCCATGAGTTCAAGGCTAAAGTCATCTTCCTATGTGCTTCAGCCATCGCTTCCACAGCCATCCTGATGCAGTCCAAGTCTGACCGCTTTCCAAATGGAATGGGTAATGATTCGGACCAGTTAGGTCGCAACGTTATGGACCACCACCTGAATGTAGGAGCCAATGGAAAACTGGATGGCTACGAAGACAAATATTACAAAGGCAGGAAGCCGGGCGGAGTCTATCTGCCGAGATTCAGAAATCTGGGAGGTGCTTCCAATAGCGATAAATTTGTCAGGGGATACGGCTACCAGGGCGGAGGAAGCAGAGGTAACTGGGAGGAGACCGTGGCTGAACTGTCTTATGGAAAATCTTTGAAAGAAGCTATCCTGAAACCCGGTGGATGGAATTTTGGTATGTCCGGATTTGGCGAAGTATTGCCTTACGAGGAAAACAGAATGACGCTTGACTATGAGAAAACGGACGGTTGGGGCCTTCCCACAGTTACGTTTGACGCGGAATTTAAAGAGAACGAATGGAACATGCGTGAAGATATCAAAGAGCAAGCTTATGATATGCTCACAAAGGCCGGATTAAGGGATGTAGAAACCTACGACAATCCGAAAGCCCTGGGCATTGGTATTCACGAAATGGGAACAGCCCGCATGGGCAGGGATCCCAAGACCTCGGTACTTAACGGATACAACCAGGTGCATGCCGTAAAGAATGTATACGTGACCGACGGGGCATTCATGACCTCGGCATCATGCGTAAACCCATCGTTAACGTACATGGCATTTACGGCCAGAGCTGCCAATCACGCGGCCAGTGAACTTAAAAAAGGAAATATCTGATGGAACGAAGAAGAGCACTTAAAAATATTGGACTGGGCTTAGGTTATGCAGTGGCAACGCCAAGTCTTATCAGTATCATTCAAAGTTGTAAGAATAAAGAAACCATAGACTGGGTTCCTGCATTCTTTAGTCCGGAACAGGGCCAGATGGTTAAGAGACTCGTTGATGTTATCTTGCCCAAAACAGATACCCCTTCGGCTTCGGAGGTTAATGTCCATGTTTTTATCGATGAATATATAGACAAGGTCATGGAACTGGAATTCCAGGGATTCTTAAAAATCCTGACCGATAAGTTCGCGGATTTTGCTACAGAAATGGCCGGAAAAGATTCGGTTTCTGATCTTAGTGACGAGGAGCTGGAGAATGCTCTGAGTGCAGCACTCCAATCCTCAAAAGAAAATAAAGAAGCCCATCAACAGGCCATCGGCAAGTTTATGGAGGCCCAGGCCAAAGGAGAGGCAGCAGAACTGGATGCAGAGGTGGCAAGCGCGAACTTTGCAGACTCATTGAGGGATTTCGCGATACAGAGTTATAAGCTGACTGAGGAAATTGGCGAAAACGTGCTTACCTATCAAAGCATCCCGGGTGAATACGTTCCTTGTGGCGACCTGGAGGAACTTACCGGAGGAAAGGCCTACTCACTGGATTAACAGGCTTTGAAGAGAAGAAGATTCATACAAAATACTGCCCTGGCCGGCGGCTTGCTGTCATTAAGCAAGCTGTGGGCTTTGGGTGGCGAACAATCTTTTCCGAATAACTTTCGATTAAATTACGCTCCACACCTGGGTATGTTTAAAGAACTGGCCGGCTCGGACCCTATTGCCCAATTAGAATTCATGGCCGACCAGGGTTTCCGCTCATTTGAGGATAATGAAATGACTGGCAGACCTGTTGAACTGCAGCAAAGGATGGCAGAAACCATGCAAAGGCGCGATCTGCAAATGGGAGTTTTTGTGGCGCACAAGATCTACTGGTCTGAGCCTAATCTCGCTTCAGGAGATCCTTCTAAAAGGCAGGAGTTTCTCGATTATATCCAAAAAGCCGTGGAAGTTGCCAAACGTGTAAATGCCAAATGGATGACCGTGGTGCCCGGGCATGTAGACCTGAAATTGCCCATGGGCTACCAGACTGCCCATGTTGTTGAAAGCCT
>JBPEXP010000344.1:0-2246 GCA_052031475.1 Flavobacteriaceae bacterium
GTCAGGAAGCAATACCCATTATTTTCGGGTACATCGGAACCTATATTACACACACCCAATAGCGCTCACCTGTTCATCTTCGAAAGAAAGGGCAACGGCAGTGGAAAAGTCCTTGTCATAGCCAATTTTGACGACAGGGACCATGTGGTAGATAGTGGCTGGCTGGACGTTTTGGGTTATGTTAAAGACGATGTGGTCACAGACCTGGCCACAGGAGAGAAAAAAGAACTGACCAGTGGGCTTTTCACGGTCAGGTCTTACCAGATACTTTGGTTGCTGGGTGTTTAGTTGTATTTCACTTTACGCAGGATGCGCAAAGTCTCTTTTAATGATTGATAGACCGTGCCGTTTATCCTCTTAAGCAATGGCCGGGCATCGTCCAGGTATTCTTTCGCATCTTCAAATCCATTTAAATAGCATAACAAATAGGTAGCCGGCAAGTGTTCCAGGTCTCTTGATTCTGAAGGCTTCAGATCAATTCCCTTTTCGAGTTTTTTCAAGAGCGACTTGTTGGTGTTAAAGATGTGGTGCAAGGTCTTTTTGTCGTACTGAGGAGGTTCAAAGACCAGTTCACTGTGTATCTGGTAGGAACCATTGTCGTTAAAATGAATGACGAGTTTCTCTAAGGGGTAGTATTTTAGCTTGTCAGCCAATCCCAATTGGACGTATTCCACAATAGAAAAAGAGTTATTGTCCAACTCTATCGAAATTTCGTCCAGGGCCGAGTAAAAAAGTCTTACCTGCTCATTGATCAGTTCGATATCTACACGTGAATAATAGATCTTGTCTTTTACTTTCTTTTGTTTCCCTGCCCAGCACAACACAAACTGTTCTTTAAATACGCGATAGTGACTGCTGAGATCTTTATGGCGATTGTTGAGAAAATCGATTACACCGTCCAGGGTGAGCTCGATATTGTTTCGGGCGTGTTGTTCAATGGTGTCTACCACCTGGGAGTTGATATCTTTTAGTTCGATATCATAAGCTTTCGGGAGGCTTATGCTGCCTTCCCTGAAAAAGACCGAACCCCCGTAATATTTCCAAATATTTTTCCTGAGGGAACAGAGTTTGCCACTGGACCTTATAGTCACCAAGCCCACCACCTTGCTTTCCGGAAGGTGTGGGAAGGGGATGTTTTCATAGGAAATTCTGGGAGGATTGTCCAGGTAGGCGTTAACCAGGTTCTGGATCTTACTGTCGTCAAAAAAATCTACCCCAACTATCTTGTTGTCTTCATCCTCTACACCTACAACGATATAACCGTTGTTCTTGGGATTGCTGTTTGCAAGGGCACAGACATGTTTAAGAAATTTTGCCTTCCCTTCCTTATATCCAATATTGATGCTGCGTTTTTTGTCGTAAAAACTGTTTTCATCGTTATGCGAAAGAAGGTTTTTTACTAATAGGCGTTTATTGATCATAGCTTTTTCTTCACTATCGTACTGCTCGCCTGTGCTGTGGGCATGACAACCAGATCGGCAATGTTCACATGGGCCGGTCTGCTGACTACAAAATAAACGATCTCTGCAATATCTTCCGGGCTAAGAGGCTGATAACCCTGGTACACTGAGGTCGCCCTTTTACTGTCTCCTTTAAACCGCACGTCACTGAACTCGGTTTCCACAAGTCCGGGATTTACAGCTCCTACCCTTATTCCGTGTTCATTGAGATCAATTCTCATCGCCTGGTTGATCGCGTCAACAGCATGCTTACTGGCGCAGTATACATTGCCACGGGGATATACCTCCTTGCCTGCTGTAGATCCAATGTTGATGATGTGTCCGGTTCCTGACTTAACCATATCTGGTAAAACGGCCTTGCTCACATAGAGCAAGCCTTTAACATTAATGTCGATCATCGCGTCCCAGTCGTCCAGATCTCCCTGATCTATGGGATCAAGGCCGTGCGCATTTCCGGCATTGTTAACCAGTAATGTTACAGGCCCATATGAATCGGATATGGAATTGATGGAATTGAGTACTGCCTCGCGATCACGCACATCAAAGTTCAGTGTCATCACATCGGTCATAGAACTCAATTCCTGCTTTAATTCGTCAAGCCTTTCCTGCCTCCTGCCGCACAGAATAAGTTTTATCCCGTTTCTGGCGAATGTCCTGGCTATTTCCCGGCCAATACCGCTGCTGGCTCCGGTAATCAATGCTGTTTGCTCCATTTGCTGCATTATATTCATTTAAGGCACTTTTTCGCCCCTGGAAGCTGTGTGCAGTAAAAACCAGTCTTCCAGC
>JBPEXP010000345.1:0-2708 GCA_052031475.1 Flavobacteriaceae bacterium
TCGAAGCTATGGAGGGCGAAGGTGGAGCCGGAGGGATTCGAACCCTCGTCCAAACAAGCAATTACCATGCTTTCTACATGCTTAGTCTTTGATTAATTGTCGATGCATAACTGACCAAAAACCGCCCATTATGCACTTAGCTTCTTAGAGTTTACGCCTTTATCGAAGCACTAAAGACGCTATGTTGACTTTAATGGTGCCCCCTGAAGGATCGCCGTCAACAAGGGCTATCCGGGGACATTTAGCTTTCCGCCCTTGGCGGACTAGGCCTAGACTTACTATAATTCAGTCGTATTAGGCAGCTAAAGCGTAATTAGATTCGCCATTTAAAAGTATGAGTCATGAGATTAACGAGCTGTGTCCCGGCGCTCGGCATGCTTACATAGCCATTGGTCTTGCTGTCAAAACCAGTCGGCCCCAGTGAACCAGATATGCACCGCATATCGCCTGTGAACAGTCCTGTACCGAATGCGCTTGGCGTTCCGGTTCAGGGCCATCCCCGTGATTCTTTTTCAAAGATCGTATGGACTTCTCGATACTATCCCGATAGCAATCAGGATCATTCGATTTGACCATAAGTCAAGGATTGCAAAGTTAATCTAAAAATTGCGTTCGTCCCCCCAAAATTTTCATTGAGGAGGATTTGTGCAACATACTAAATCCATGTATTTTCGAGCAAATTCTATACCAGATATCCCTATGCATTTTGGAATCATCCAGGAGCGCAAAAACCCGCCAGACAGGAGGGTTGTGCTCACCCCTGAAGCCTGCCAAAAAGTCTTGAATGAGTTCCCGCAGGCAAAAATTACCGTCGAGTCATCTCCCATCCGGGTTTTCGCAGATGAGGAATACGAAGCAGTGGGCGTTCCAGTCTCAGGAGACATTAGCGATTGCGAAGTGCTTTTGGGCGTTAAAGAGGTTCCGGTAGAGGCTTTAATTGCAGGTAGAAAATACTTCTTCTTTTCTCATACCATCAAAAAACAACCCTATAACAGGGAACTTTTAAGAGCCATCCTTGACCTGAATATCGAGCTTTATGACCACGAGGTGATCACAGACCAAAGAGGGATAAGGCTGGTTGCCTTTGGCCGCTATGCCGGAATTGTTGGTGCGTACAACGGCATAAGGGCTTATGGGCTAAGAAATCGCTCCTTTGAGCTGCCTATGGCCAGGGATCTTAAAGACCAGGCAGCGCTGATCGATGAATTAAGAAAAATAGATCTGGGCAAGACCAGGGTATTGCTGACCGGGAAGGGCCGGGTAGGAAACGGGGCCAGGGAAATGCTCGTGGGGATGGGTCTGCGGGAAGTGGATGTGGAACAGTACCTGAATGAGGATTTTGATGAAGCCATTTTCTGCCAGATCGATGTGCTGGACTATAACCGCAGGAAGGACGGCAAAAATTTAGGCGAGTCTGACTTCTTCCAAAACGCAGAGGACTATGAATCAACCTTTATGCGCTTTGCCCGGGTAACCGATCTTTATATGGCCGGCCATTTCTACGGCGAAGGGGCTCCATTTCTCTTTACCAGGGCCGATGCTAAACAGAAAGATTTCAACATCAGCCTTGTGGCCGATATAAGCTGTGATGTGGATGGTCCTGTGGCCAGCACCATACGGGCGTCTTCTATTGAAGAACCCGTATACGGATATGATCCTGTTCAGGAGAAAGAGGTGGATTTTCACGATCCCTCGGCTATTGGAGTTATGGCCGTAGATAACCTGCCTGCCGAATTACCCAGGGATGCGAGCAGCGGCTTTGCCGAGGCATTTGTATCCCATGTGATCCCTGCATTCTACAACGGGGACCGGGATGGTATACTAGAGAGGGCTCTGATGACAAGAGCCGGTAAACTCACCGAAAGATATTCCTATTTGCAGGATTACGTAGACGGGCTGGAGTGAGGTAATCAGTTGTTTACCCGAAAGGCCGTTTCATTTGATCGTTAATAACTTATTTACAGAAGTTAATAAGATTATTGTATATTTCATTTCTGCCAGCCATTGATTGAAAATGAAATTTAACTGGAATTCTGTTGACGAAGTTGACGAAAGGGTCAAAAAGTTCTGCATAGATCTGGAATACAAACTCAGGCCCAGAATCACCTACTTTTTGATGAAACGCCTGGAGAAAGAATGCCGCGGCGACTTCTCATGCTTCTATTTTGACGTAGATCTCGAAAGCCTCTATGTCTCCATCGCTTGTCCTACACCTATAAAGTATAAAAGGCGCATCGCTTTGGATTTTGACCGGGAGATCAACCAACTCTTTATCGGCGAATTGATGCCTTCCCTGAAAGCGGGCTGATTTCAGACCTTGCCGCTACTCTTTGGGATTTATAACTGTGATTATTGTCTATTTTAAATTTTAAAATAGGCCTGTAATCAATGAAGACGGTGAGATAGCTATATGGATTTTTAAGCTTTTTTCTCAGTTTGATCACGGAGACGTACGGATGCTGTTCAGCCTTATAAACATCCATTTTTTTAAGAATCCTGGATTCACTGACCTGGTAATGCATATTTTCCGAAGCAGGTAATTTGTCGAAAAGAATGATATAGTCCTCATAATCCGAAAGCCTGATGATACCGTTGGTCTTGGCCGACAACTCCACCTCTTTGTCAAAGTAAGCCGGATAGTAGCTCGGTGCCTGGGAAAAAGTTTTGGCATCTATGGGCTGATCCAGCAATTGCCAGACCGGGTTGGC
>JBPEXP010000346.1:0-1960 GCA_052031475.1 Flavobacteriaceae bacterium
GGCGTCCTTTACATCCCAGTTGCCGTTAGACCGGAGATACTTTCTCACGTTTCCTGCACCGGCAAGGTGAGCAGCGGCCAGTATCCCTGACTCTGTGATATGGATGCCTTTAATCCTGCGGCCTTTAAAATAGGAGATATCCTTGCGGAGAATCCACTTATTCCTGGCAATATTGGTATGAAATACCTTTTCTTGCAGGCTGGGATCATTGAGAAACTGGGTGGCGTTGTATACGCCCATCAGTTGAAGGGTTCCAATCCCGAACTGATATTTCCCAATATATCCCAGAGTGTTGATAATAAAATAATTACCCTGCGATTCTCTAAAGGCCAGGGCCTCCTTAAATCCATTATAGGAACTGCCTAAAAATGGGGGTGCCACCTTATCAGGTTGAATGTGGGTGCTGTCTTGGGGAAACAGTACCGCCGTAGGTTTTACAACTTTGAGCGCGGCCGGAACCTGTTGAGTAATACTTTCAGATCGAAAGCCAAAGCTCGTAAATAATAAGATCATGATAAGAGGGCAAAGACTACTTACCAATCTTTTCATATAGTTGTTTTCTTAAGACTTACAGCTTGGAGCAAGCTCGCTTAAATTTCACTATACAAAGATACTGTCCGCTCGTAGGAAAAAACCCAAGAATTTCTTAAATCACCCTACTTTTAGTTAAGCTGTTCCCAAATTTGGATCAAAGGCTCACCGATTCACATTTTGCTCGTTCAACCATCGGATATACTGCACTTTATTCCGGTTATGTTGCACCAGGGATTCAGCAAACAGATGATATCCAAAATTTTCCACATCGGCCACAAAATAGAGGTATTTATGGTTTTCAGCATTCAAAATAGCATCAATTGATGAAATATCTGGCATTGCAATAGGTCCAGGGGGAATTCCGGGATATTTATATGTATTGAAAGGTGAATCCAATTCCAGATCGCGATAAAGGACTCTTTTAATGATCGTATCAAAATTGCCGGTTTCCCATTTTATGGCATATATAACCGTAGGATCCGCCTGTAATTTCATACCCCGACGGATACGGTTTAGATATACACCTGCCACCCTGGGCCTCTCTTCTACCTTAGCTGTTTCTTTCTGTACAATGGAAGCCAGTGAAATGACTTCCAGGGGGGTGAGATTAAGTGCCCTGGCCTTGGATAAGCGATCTTCATTCCAGAATTTCCGGTATTCATTAAGCATCCGCTCCCTGAATTCTTCGGCCGACGTATTCCAAAAGAATTCGTAGGTATTTGGCAAATATGGACTTATCCAATGATATCTGTTAAAACCCTGGTCTGTTAAAAAAGACTGGTCCGTCATGGCTTCCAAAAGCGACAGGCTGTCTGCTTCGATCTGTGCAGCGATCCTCCCTGCCAGGTCTTCAACAGTTTCCTGGTTGTTAAACGAGACGGATAAGGGCAGATTTCTGCTTCTGAGAGAGTTGATGATTTCGTTGTTGTTCATACCTCTTTCGATCAGATAGCGGCCGGGCCTTACATAATCCACATACTTTTTTCTCCTGGCCACAGCCTCAAAGCTGTCCGTGTCCTCGAGATACGGAGCAATCAGACCTCTCACGTCCTGAAAATTACTTTCACTCGGGATGTACAGATAGACCTCTTTTTCACCAAAAGCTGTATTAGGAGCAAAAAGGGCGTCGTAGACCCAATACGCCAGAGCAGCGGCAAAAAGCAAACCTGCAAATACGATAATCAACAATATTCTTTTCAAATACACTAGCTATTGATTTTCTGGTAAATGAATTCGCTCTTGTAGGTATTTCCAGATTTGATCCAGTCTTTTCTAAGCCCGCTTTGTTGAAATCCCATCTTTTCAAAAAGGCGTATGCTGGCTTTGTTCTCCTCCGTTATGTGCGCAAATACCTGGTGTAGTTCAAGAACTTCAAAGGCGTATTGTACAATCAGTGAAAGGGCTTCTGTTCCAGCTCCTTTATTCC
>JBPEXP010000347.1:0-22857 GCA_052031475.1 Flavobacteriaceae bacterium
CCGTTGATGGCATAGAGGAGCTGGAGATCGGATATTCCATCCTCCCCAAATTCTGGGGCAAAGGCTATGCCAGTGAAGCAGCTATCAGGTGCCGGCTGTTTGCCGAAGAAAATCAATTACGAGATTCTATTATATCGATTATACACGTAGACAATAGAGCTTCTGAAAAAGTGGCGTTAAGAAACGGGATGCAGCTAGACAAAAAGACTAATTTTAAAGGTATACCAGTAAATATTTATCGATACAGGATCAATTAAACGCTTCATATTCAGTATTCAGCAGATCTTACAACGGCTAATAAAAATCCCTGAATAGGTGTTTGTCTTTCAAAAAAATAAAGCCCCGAGGGGAGTCGGGGCTTTGGTCTAATCTTTACGCATCAGTGTGGGACGTCCTAGTACTTGTTGTATAACGAAAAGGACTGAGCGGTCAGATTAGGGATTGGGGGCTGCATTTTGGGGGTTTTTGCCAAGTAGGAACGGCTTTACAGCCTATTCACAATCGCTTTTAAATTCTAGTTCATTGTCATCACCTATGCGCAAGACCACTTCTGGTGTGTCATCTTCGTCTTTAATTTCGTGCACATTCCACTGCGCACTGAAGTCTGACAGGTCCGGAATATCTATGACCATAATGATGTCATTAGCTTCGCCTTCCGCAGACCAGGAGCCTTCAAAGTCCATCAATCCATTGCTCACCGTCAGGGTGCCGTCTGCGAAGAAACTAAAGGTAAATCCATCGTAGAGATCGGTTAGGTCTATATCATTGAGCTCAAGCTCATCTACATACCAGTCTGTACAACCGGTAATCAGGTCAGACAGCTGATCCGTATTACAATTGTCACAATCATCATCATTGAAGTCAAAATCGTCATCTTCATCACAATCGTCTTCGGCATTGTCCAGAATGTCCTCCAACTGGTCCAGGTTTGCTGCCTCTACTTCAGTGCCGTCTGATAAGACAACCACTATGGGAAATCCGATGGTAATAATTTGGGTATCCTCAAGATCTTCAATAAAGAGGTACAATTCCTGGTCGCTATCAATGGTCAGCGTAGCTACCAACTCACTATTGGTATCAAAGATACTGGCCTCTATAGGGTATTGGATATCTGCACATTCAATGTCATCGTCATCCTCGTTCTCACCGGCACATTGAGCGGCCAAGGCCAGAAGTTCATCCATGTTGGTCACCGTTACTTCGGTAAAATCGGCAAGGATGATCGTGATCGGGAAAACGATATCCAGTTCGTCAATATCGTCATCAAATTCGTCATAAATTTCTTCGATCAGATCGAGATCTTCATCGGAGTCTACCGTAATTTCAAGGCCGTCTACGATAACAGTAACAGGAAATTCAATATCAAGGCAGCTGGCATAGTCGATAATATTATCGTCCGATCCATCGTTCAGGGCTGTTCTCTGCATCAGGTCGGCAACGCGAGAATTAGCCTCCAGCGTTTCTTCCTGCGGTGAGTTTACAAATTCAGATTCTTCGCTGCGGCATGCCGTGTTCAAAAGGGCCATAGCAATTGTCAGAACACTTAGCAATCTCAGGGTCTTTTTCATAATGATTTAAATAAAGGAATTAGTGATTTTACAAGTAAAACAACTCAGTTACTGAAATTCCTGAAAATTTTTCAAAAAATTTATTTTATACTTTTGGGTGACCAATAGAATTACCTTGACCAGAGACCTACGGGAGGATATTTGTGAGCAGGAAGTGTTTTCGGGTATTTATAGTAAATACTCGAAAGAACTGCACGACTACCTCTACTATAAATACGGCGAAAAGCTAGATCCCAACGACAAGACCCAGGAAGCCTTTATTAAATTATGGGAGAATTGCGCCAAGGTTAAACTCTCTTCGGCCCGGGCTTTTCTCTATAAGGTGGCGAATAATCTGATGTTGAACGAGATTAAACATCAGAAGGTTGTACTTAAATACCAGCTGGAAAAACCAAAGAATTATACACATGAAAGTCCAGAATTCCTGCTCGAAGAAGAGGAATATGCTAAAAAGTATCAGGCCGCCCTGGCCGAACTGAGCGAAGAACAGCGGGTTGCATTCCTATTAAACAAGGTAGAAGGTAAAAAGCATGAAGAGATCGCGCTTATGTTAGGGGTAACAAGAAAAGTAGTGGAATACCGCATCTATAGTGCATTTGATGCCTTAAAAGCTGCACTTGATGGATTTAAGATAAAATAATCAGGAATTTTGACTCAGTGGTTGTTATAGTTACAAAGAAGTGACCAAAATGGAAAAGGATAAGCTTTTAAATAAATGGCTGAATGAAGGCCTGAGCGAATCTGAAATGGCGGAATTCCGCAAAAGGAAAGACTACCAGCAGATCATATCCATTACGGAGTATGCGCATAAATTCAAGGCATCCAACTTTTCTGAGGTTTCTGATTTCCAAGAGTTTTTGGAGAGATTAGAAGACCATGAGAAGAAGTCTGAAAAGAGCAGCTGGTTGAAGCCGCTCATGCGGATTGCCGCCGTATTCCTCCTGGGTGTCGGATTATTCTATTTCCTTTTCAGCGATCAGGAGGTACAGATTCGTACCCTGGCCGGTGAGAAGACTACGATAGAATTGCCGGATGCTTCAACTGTTGTGGTCAATGCCCTGTCTGAAATGAGTTTTGACCGGGGTGAATGGAAAGCTAAACGGCTCGTTAATCTTAAAGGAGAAGCTTTTTTTGATGTGGCCAGCGGATCTACATTTGACGTAAATACCCCTTCGGGTACAGTAACTGTTTTGGGAACAGAGTTCAATGTAAAGCAAAGAGAAGGATTCTTTGAGGTCCAGTGCTTTGAAGGAAGTGTTCAGGTCATCACCGAAATACACAGCGAAGTGTTGGAAGCGGGTGAGAACTTTCGCCTGACAACCGGATCGTTTGAGACCGGTATCAACAAATACGGAGAACCTCAGTGGACCAAAGATCTGAGCACCTTCCAAAGGGTGCCGCTTATGGAAGTGGTGGCCGAATTGGAAAGGCAATACGGCGTGAATATTACACTTCGCAATGTAAAATCAAATATTCTTTTTACTGGTGCGTTTGTACATGGAGATCTGGATGTGGCACTCCGCTCTGTTACGGAACCGCTGGATCTTCAGTTCAGCTTCGAATCTGAGAACCAAGTGAGTATTTACCCGCGTGAGAATTAGGATAAACTTTTTTGTACTTCTAACGACCCTCTTTTTATACGGGAGCCCCCTTTATCCTCAACAAATTACTTCAAAGCAGTCATTGACAAGCGTCATTGACAAACTGCAAAACAGCTATGACGTGGAGTTCAATTACGCGTCTGAATCTTTGGAAGGCATCCAGGTAAAGCTGCCGGAAGAGATCATGGATTTGGAGACCGCTTTAGAGTTGATCAGTCAACAGACCGGGCTACAATTCAATCGAATTACAAACAACATCATTACCATTGTCTTTGGCAGCATCACGGCATGTGGCCAACTTCAGAACGCCGTAACCGGAGAACCCGTGATGTTTGCAACGGTCACGGCCGGCAAGAGATATACCACTACTAATGAAAGTGGTTATTTTGAACTAACGGAGCTCGGCTGGAATTCCTCTTTACAGATAAGACATATAGGCTACCGATCCATCACTTTGAGTGGTAAAATCTTAATGGCAGAGAATTGTCCGGTCATTCAGTTAGAACCAAATCAGCAACAGCTGGCCGAGGTAGTTCTCTATGACTATCTCACCAAGGGGATAGACAAGCTGGACAACGGTTCTTTTACTATAGATTTCAACCAGTTCGAAATTTTGCCTGGCCTGATTGAAAATGATGTCCTTCAATCAGTGCAGGCTTTTCCGGGTATTCAGAGTATCAACGAAACGGTCTCCGATATCAATATCCGGGGTGGCAGTAACGATCAGAATCTCATCCTCTGGGATGACATAAAAATGTATCAGTCAGGACATTTTTTTGGTCTGATCTCCATGTATAACCCACAGATCACCCAGCGTTTGACCCTGAGAAAAAACGGAAGCCCGGTTAATCTTACAGACGGTGTGTCCGGGACAATTCTTATGGAAACCGAGGGGGAGATCAATCGGGATCTTAAGGGGAATTTCGCTATGAATTTCATCGATGCCAGTGCTTATAGCGATATACCCATAGGCGAAAGTTCTTCTCTTCAACTCGCTTTTAGAAAATCCATCAGTAACTTCTGGGAAACCCCTACCTATTCAGAATACTTCGATCGTATTTCCCAGGAAACCGAAATTACCGATAATACAGACCAGGTAATTAATTCGGATATTGAATTTGATTTCTACGATGCATCTGCCCGATGGCTTTACACTCCGACAGACCGGGATGAGATCCAACTGAATTTTATCCTGGCCAGCAATGAACTGATCTTTGATGAAAATGCCCAGGTAAATAACGAAACAATAACAAGACAAAGCCAGCTGGAACAAAACAGTGTGGCTGCCGGACTGCAATACAGGCGTCATTGGAGCGATACTTTTTATACATCCCTTCAGGTCTACAACACGGATTATCAATTAAAAGCGGTGAATGCCAACATTCTCAACGATCAGCGGTTTCTCCAGGAAAACAAGGTATCCGAAACGGGCATCAGTTTAAATTCCGTCTACAGGCTCAAGCAAGATCTTAATTGGCTGAATGGCTATCAGTTCATCGAAACCAAGGTGTCTAACCTGGACGACGTGGACAATCCCATCTTCCGCAGACTGGTTGCCGAAGTACTGCGGATACACGCTCTCTATTCGGCCCTGGAGTGGAAATTCAATCAACGAAAAACTCATCTGAACCTGGGGTTCAGGCTCAATTATTTAGACAAGTTCAGCAAGATCATCCTAGAGCCGCGTATGAGTATTAATCACCAACTGGCCAAAGGATTGAATCTGGAATTGCTCGGTGAATTCAAGCACCAGAACACCTCACAGGTCATCAACTTTCAGAACGATTTTCTGGGAGTTGAAAAGCGGAGGTGGCAGCTGTCTAACGATCAGGATATACCCGTTATTCAAAGCAGGCAGATCTCTGCCGGACTCAGCTATTCTTTCAGTGGCTGGTTATTTAACGGGGTGCTTTACCTGAAAAGAGTAGAGGGCATTACCACGCAAAGCCAGGGATTTCAGAACCAATACGAATTTGTGAAAACATCTGGGGATTATCTGGCCAGAGGTGCCGATCTGCTTCTGCGAAAACAAATTGACCATTGGAATGCCTGGTTGAGTTATTCCTACCTCAACAGCGATTATGAATTTGATACGCTGACCCAGGATCGCTTTCCCGGTAATTTTGACATTACCCATGCTGTAACCACAGGTATTACCTATGCCCCCGGGAGGCTGAGACTGTCCGCGGGCTTTAACTGGCGAACAGGTAAACCTTTTACTGATCCCAGTCCACAGCAACCGGTTACCGACGGAGAAGTAAATTATCTCGAGGTTAATAATAACCGGCTGGACGATTATATGCGGGTGGACATTTCCGGTCTCTATAATTTTCCTTTAGGCGAAAAAACAGCCGGCCAGTTCGGGATTTCAGTGTGGAATCTACTGGACCGCGAAAACCCGATCAATACATTCTTCCAACCGGGCTCTGCCGATACTGTGGATCAGGTGGTGGAAACTTCCCTGGGCATTACGCCTAATGCCGTCTTTAGATTTTATTTCTGATGCCGGGCTGATTCTGCCCTTTTGATTCCATATATTTAGGGCGATTCGATCAGAACTTTTGATCGCGGTATCCTATGAAGCATTGGGCTATATATATCAACAATCAATCCAATACCCAGGATTTATTAAATCAGCTGTCCGGTAGAAATGAGCATGTGCCGAATGGTTTACAGGAACTTGCAGCCAAAAAAGGAGCGGTATTCTCCAAGGTCCAGATCGACAGGTTTATTGAAGAAGAAGAAAGACATGATCAAAAGCTGCTTACTGCCAATACAGCACAGCGCTTGCAGTCCTTTTCAAGTGGGGAGCGAAAAAAAGCCCTGTTCCGCTACCTGCTGGCTTCAGGTCCTGAATACCTGGTTCTGCATAATCTCTTTGACAATCTGGATACAGATACCCAGGAAGAATTCAAAGCGAAGATCAAGGAATTATCCAGCCAACTTCATATCGTTCAATTACTGAGTCGGGAAGTAGATCTGCTGCCCTTTATCAATTCCTGGGCAGTTCTCAACGGTTCGGAGTTGCAGTGGTTAGACAAGCCCGGTGTGCCGGATGATTTGCATAAAGATCAGCCACCCATACTTCAGGGTCAAATACCCGGGCCGCTCGAGAAACTGAGATATGAGGAGGAGTTTTTGATTAGACTCAAAAACATAAATGTCCATTATGGCGATAAACCTGTACTACGCGATATTCAATGGGAAATAAAGCCAGGAGAATTCTGGGAACTTGCCGGACGGAATGGCAGTGGCAAAACTACCATATTGTCCATGATCACCGGAGATAATCCCAAAGCTTACGGCCAGGATCTGCATCTTTTCGGGCAGAGAAAAGGCAGTGGGGAAAGTATTTGGGAGATCAAAAGAAACATAGGTTATTTCACCCCGGCCATGACCGATAGATTCCGCGGCTACCACAGCCTTGAGAACATGCTCATCTCGGGCTTGTTGGATTCCATTGGCCTATATGTGATCCCGAACGAAGCCCAGATAAGGCTGGCCAGGCAATGGCTTTCCCTGATCGGCCTGGAAGATGAAAGAGAACGGTACTTTCATGAGATCTCGCTGGGGCAGCAAAGGCTGATCATGTGCATCCGTGCCATGATCAAACATCCGCTGCTCATCATCCTGGATGAACCTACAGCAGGACTGGACGATTCTAGTGCTGCCATGGTGGTCTCCCTGGTGAACAAAATGGCAAAAGAAAGCGAGGCCGCCATCATCTTTGTCTCACACAGGAAAGAACCCGGACTTAAGCCTGAACTTATCTACAGACTGGAAATGGGTGAAAGCGGTTCCACAGGAAAGGTCGTATAGCAGCTGGTAACATAGACGGGGATGTGGCCAATTAAGTGACCCGAATTCGTGTAACAAAAAAGCCTCCCGAAGAAAGGGAGGCTAATATAAGTTTCTGTGACCGGATGTACATTTAGGCCGCCGCTGCTGTTGCTGCCGCCATTTTTTTCTTCAGGGTATCGAACATGACCGGTGTGGCGATAAAAATGGATGAATACGTACCCACAATCACACCAACGATCATCGCAAACATAAATCCGCGCAGCGATTCTCCACCGAAGATGAAAATTGCCAATAATACTACCAGTGTAGTAAGGGAAGTATTCAGCGTCCTGCTCAACGTGCTGTTCAGGGCTGCATTGATGTTTACGCCTCCGCGCCAGCCTCTTTCGCCCACCATTTCACGAATCCGGTCAAAAACGACCACAGTATCGTTCAGTGAGTATCCTATTACTGTGAGTATAGCCGCAATAAATGCCTGGTCGATCTCCATGCTAAATGGCATGATCTTGCTGGTAAGGGAGAAAATCCCCAGTACAAACAGGACATCGTGGAAAACCGCGGCCACTGCCCCGAGTGAGAACTGCCATTTGCGGAATCGCAATAGGATGTAGAGGAATACCACGGCCAGGGAACCAACGATGGCCCAGACAGCGTTCTTCTTGATGTCATCTGCAATGGTCGGACCTACTTTACGGTACTTGAGCACACCGATGTCGCCATTGGATCCCCCTGGTATGAAGTCTTCATAAGTAGTACCATCGGGCAGGTATTTCTGCAGTGTATTGAAGAGTATGCCCAGGATTTCATCATCCACTTCTGTTCCCTGGACATCTACTTTGTACTTGGTAGTAACCATGATCTGATTGGCGTCTCCGAAGGTTTTAGCACTGGCACTACCGAGGGCATCACTGAGCTCACTGGTAATTTCCGTTGGGCTAACAGGGTTCACAAACCGTATCTGGTAGTTTCTTCCTCCAACAAAATCAACGCCCTGGTCCAGTCCCTGGGTAAAGAGTGAAAACAGACCAATGGCCACGAGAATGGAGGAGAGTACATAGGCGATCTTGCGCTTGCCCAGAAATCGGATATCCAGATTGGTGAACAGGTTTTTAGTAATTTTTGTGGAAAACTGCAGACTTCTTCCCCTTTTTGAGATATACCAGTCGACCAGGAGTCTGGTTATGAAGATGGCAGTAAACAAAGATGTCAAAATACCGATGATCAGGGTAGTGGCAAATCCTTTGATTGGCCCTGTACCAAAAACAAGCAGGATCAAAGCTGTAAGCCCGGTAGTGATATTGGCGTCAAGAATGGAGGAAAGCGCATTGGCAAAACCATCTGAAATGGCCTCCCCTTTTCCTTTACCCTTAACGATCTCTTCTTTTACACGCTCAAAAATAAGTACGTTAGCATCTACTGACATACCGATCGTTAACACGATACCGGCAATACCGGGCAGTGTAAGCACGGCACCCAGGCTGGCTAATACACCAAAGATCAAGACAATGTTGAAGACCAGGGCGATATCAGCAAAAATTCCGGCTTTGCCGTAGTAGAAGATCATCCAGATCAGCACGAATATCATGGCAATTATAAAAGACATAAATCCGCTGTCTATGGCTTCCTGCCCAAGAGAGGGACCTACTACGAATGAATCGATGATTTCGGCCGAGGCAGGCAGTTTTCCCGCCCTTAATACATTAGCTATATCCTTGGTCTCGTTTACCGTAAAAGTACCTGTGATCTCAGAACTTCCACCGGAGATCCCGCCAGGTTGTGACACACCGGGTGCGGTGTAGACCTTATTGTCCAGCACAATGGCAATACCTGTATTGTTCAGGTTGGCTTCATTAGTGAGCTTTTCCCATTCCTTGGCACCCTTAACGTTCATGTCCATACCCACAGCAGGACGATTAAACTGATCAAATTGGTCGCGGGCGTCGCTCACCACATCTCCGCTGATCCTGGGCTCATTGTCCCGGTTGGATTTGAGCGCGTATAAGGCAGCAACTTCAGAATCCTTAGTGGGCCTCTCCCAAAGAAATTTAGTGAACTGTATGTCATTGGGCAACAGCCTTCGTATTTCCGGCCTTCGCAGCCATTCCCCTACTTCCGCTGTGTCTTTGATGGCAGCCACCCCCACGGCAAACCCGGGGCCGCTCAATTGTAATTTTTCAAATAACGGATTTCGTTCCTGGGCCAGGTCCAGGGAATCCTGGGTAACATCAGATAAAAGGGAATCAATTTCAGATTCCTCTTTCACGGGCTCTTCTTCAGTTTCTTCCAGCGTGCTTTTCAACTGGTTATTGGCGGCGATAAAGAAGTTGATCAAACTCTGGTTGCCGGGTTCATAGGTCTCCCAGAACTCTAACTGTGCCGTACTTGAAAGCAGGTCTTGCGCCCTGGCGATATCTCTGGCACCGGGCAACTCCACGAGGATCCTTCCCGAATTACCCTCGCGCTGGATATTGGGTTGAGTAACCCCAAATCCATCGATACGTTCCCTGAGGACTTCAAAGGCAGAAACCACAGACTCGTCAATTTTGCGCCTGATGATAGGTTTGACCTCGTCGTCCGTCATCTGGAAATTGATCTCGTCGCTCAGACCCTTGTTGGCAAAAATATCCGGAGAAGCTAGTTTAGTATCGCCCTTAATGTTGTCAAAAGCGTCAAAAAATAAATTCAGATAGGTGTCATCACTATTCTGTGATGCAGCATCCGCATCGGCAAGTGCCTTGTTAAAGACAGGGTTTTTAGTATTATTGGCCAGCCCCTTGAGAATATCTTTTACCGAGATCTGAAGGGTAACATTGATACCTCCTTTCAGGTCCAGACCTTTATTGAGCTCTTTCTTTTTGGAATCCTCGTAGGAAGTAAAACCCAGGATGGGATTTTTGGCTACCGAATCCAGGTACCTTGCCTCCACCATTTCACGCTTGGCAACATAATCCTCCTCAGAGGCATCTACTGATGCGGCTGCGAATTTTTCCGCATCTTGTTCAATTTTACTTGTAATGAAGGTAAAGGAGAGTTGGTAGATACTAACCAATCCGAACAACAAAGCAAATAGCTTTACAAGTCCTTTATTTTGCATAGGTTATTAAATTTATTGAAGGTATTCGCAAATAGCGTGCAAATATATCATTTCCCTCAGGAACAGACAATAAATTTGGTTCATTTGTCTGGAGGGTAACAGACCAATTCCGCCCGGCAAGATGGCATCTCACCGGGCGGATCAAGTATTTTAAACAGATAGCCTAAGCTGCGAAAAAAAACGAATTTTTAAACGTCCAGCAGATCGTTTACTTTTCTCACAGCGGCTGCGCTTTCCTGCATATTGGTGTTTTCGCCTTCGTCAAGTTCTATATTGACGATCCGCTCAATGCCATTCTTACCCAGTATACAGGGTACCCCTACACAAATATCATCCAGATCGTATTCACCTTCCAACATGGCCGAACAGGGAAATAGTTTCTGTAGATCACATGCAATGGCCTGTACCATGGCTGAGACCGCAGCCCCCGGTGCATACCAGGCACTGGTGCCTAGTAGCTTGGTAAGTGTAGCCCCACCTACCTTGGTATCTTCCACAACCTGTTGAAGCCGTTCCTTGGATAAAAACTCGGAGACCTTCACGCTGTTCCTGGTAGCGTGGTTGGCCAGGGGGATCATTCCGGTATCGCTATGCGCACCTATCACCATGCCATCTACATCAGAAATGGGAGCGCCAAGCGCTTCCGCCAGGCGGTATTTAAACCGGGCACTGTCCAGGGCTCCACCCATGCCTATGATCCGGTTCTTTGGTAGCTTGGTGATTTTGTGTACCAGGTAGGTCATTGTATCCATTGGATTGCTCACTACCATAATTATCGTATCTGGTGAATGTTCCAGCAGGCTTTGAGATACAGTCCGAACGATGCCGGCATTGATCCCAATGAGCTCTTCCCGGGTCATTCCGGGTTTGCGCGGTATGCCGGAGGTAATAACTGCTATATGGCTGTTAGCTGTTTTAGAATAATCTCCTGTGGTACCGGTGATTTTTGTATCAAAGCCATTGAGGGAAGCCGTTTGCATCAGGTCCATGGCCTTTCCTTCTGCCAGGCCTTCCTTGATATCTAACAACACAACTTCTGAGGCAAAATCTTTGATCGCGATGTACTCGGCACAACTGGCGCCAACCGCACCCGCTCCTACTACAGTAATTTTCATATTGAGTTCTTTTAAATGGTGGATAGGAGGCGTAAAAGTACTGAATTCCGTACTAATTCGGGCGTTTTTTACTTTATATATTCTTTAAATATTAAGGTGTTTAGAGTGATCTACAAATGTTAAAAAAAGGTGCACTTTAACGAAGAAAACTGAATTGGGATGCAGTACATCGAAAATTGACAATAGAAGGAGAATTAGAAGCGTTAAAAGTAGTACCCAAATCAAAAATGCCTAAAACTTGAAAAAGCTCTTATGTTTACTGGCCATAATAGCGATCGTTTCAGTGAGTAACTGTACCCGTGTTCCGGAAAACAACGATCCCATTATCGGCATCTGGACCAAGGTTGAAGTCAATGCTGAAAATGAAACCTTAAAACAGGAATGGATCTTCAATGATGTATACCTGGGTCGCTATCACCTGTACAGCAACAATGTTCTGGAGGTTAAAACGGATTTTGGTTGGTCTGAAGAGAAAGGCACCTATACCATTTCCTATCCGGGTACAGATATGCCCAGAGATGTGGTAAGCATGAAGATGAGTCAGGAATTGGAAGTGCTGGAAGATCGGCAGGGAAATATCCTTGCTCAGAGACAATAACCCCTTAATTTTTCCATATATAGTTAAAAAGCAGCCTTTGTAATGAAGGCTGCTTTTTTAATTGGTTGGCGTTTATCTTGTGATCGCAGATCACAAATAAGAGGAATTCTATCTGAAGCCGAAGTTGATCCCGAATGAAAAGTTATTGAACTGTCCCAGGGAATAGTCGGCGTGAAGCCTGAATACACTAAGTTTCAATTTAGCCCCTATGGTACCTACCACACCGCTGGCATCGGCACTAACGCTGAAGGGATCTTCATAAGTCTCCTGAACAGGGCCGGATGATACCACATAGGTACCAAGAAAATCCGTGTCGGATTTGCCGGTCAGATATCCCAGACCGCCGTAAAAATTGATGACCGGAAGCCGGGTAGAAACCACGGCATCAAAACGCCATGAATTGATGGCCATTTCAAATCGCTGGTTCTCACCGTCTACCAGATTCGATTCACTTAAGTCGTACTCGCCGTTAAATCGCGTATAGCCTATGACAGCCGAAATAGCTACTGGCAGGATCTTATCTGCGGGGAGGTGTTTGGTAAAATCGTGCTGCAGTCCAAAACCGTAGAAGCTGATCTTCGCATCGCTGGTATTGATCGGGGGCAACAACCTGGCCTTGACCTCGGTTCCCTTGATCAATCCCACGCTGGCCTGTATAAAGCCGGAGGGAAGAAAATTAAGTCCTTCTGAGGCAAGTCCTGAGGGCAGATCGAACTCCTCCCTGGTCAAGCCAAATTCGTCCTCCACAAATACGCGAACCCCTTCGATATCACCAAGGGCTGTGGATACAGGTTTCGATGTGCTGCCGTCTACAAATTGCAGGTTTTCGTAGTCGTCTGTATTGAGGATGAACTGCTTCTTGTCTTCCTTGTTCTGAAAAAAGGTTAGATTTCCTATAATGGAAATTTCAAAGCCTCCGAGAGGTTTGGCGTCTGCCGTGTTGTACCAGCTGCCGGATACACCGTATATGATCCCTTCGGAGGCCGGAGCCAGGTAATCATCGGTAAAACGCTGAGCATCTTCGATACCTGCCGCCAGCAGGTTATCAATAGATGTTTGCGCCAGGGCACAACCAGCATACATAAGAGTTAGGGCAAAAAATATTCGTTTCATCACAAAAGTTTTGCCTAAAACTAAAAAACCCTGACACGAATGTCAGGATTTTGTTGTGAAACGCTGATTCTTATGCATCAATGTTGGCATAGACGGCATTTTTCTCGATGAACTCCCGTCTGGGCGGTACTTCGTCACCCATGAGCATACTGAAAATCCTGTCTGATTCCGTTGCATTTTCTATGGTCACCTGGCGCAAAGTTCTATTCTGCGGGTTCATGGTAGTCTCCCACAATTGCTCGGCGTTCATTTCACCCAAACCTTTGTAGCGCTGAATGGAGACTCCGCCGCCAAACTCCTCGGCAATGGCATCCCGTTCCTTATCGTCCCAGGCATACCGCTTTTTAGAGCCCTTTTTCACCAGGTAGAGGGGCGGGGTGGCTATGTAGACATGGCCTTGTTCAATTAATTCGCGCATGTAACGGAAGAAGAAGGTGAGAATGAGGGTTTCAATATGGCTTCCGTCCACATCGGCATCACACATGATGATGACTTTGTGGTAGCGGAGTTTGTCCAGATTGAGCGCCTTGCTGTCTTCTTCAGTACCGATGGTTACACCAAGGGCCGTATAGATATTTTTGATCTCTTCGTTACCGAATACCTTGTGTTGCATGGCCTTCTCCACGTTGAGGATCTTACCCCTGAGCGGTAAAATGGCCTGGAAGTTACGATCCCTTCCCTGTTTGGCCGTTCCTCCCGCGGAATCTCCCTCAACGAGAAATACCTCGCACTGAGCCGGATCCTGTTCGGAGCAATCCGATAATTTTCCGGGTAATCCTCCGCCGCTCATGACGCTTTTTCGCTGTACCATTTCACGGGCTTTTGTGGCCGCATGCCTGGCCTGGGCAGCAAGCACTACCTTCTGCACGATCATTTTAGCATCATCTGGGTGCTCTTCCAGGTAATTGGTCAGCATTTCAGACACTGCCTGGCTCACCGCGGAACTGACTTCCCTGTTGCCGAGCTTGGTTTTGGTCTGGCCTTCAAACTGAGGTTCGGAAACCTTGACCGATACAATGGCGGTAAGACCTTCACGAAAATCATCACCCGACACTTCAAATTTTAGCTTATCGAGCATACCAGAACTGTCTGCGTATTTTTTTAAGGTGGTGGTCAATCCCCTTCGGAACCCGGATAAGTGGGTTCCACCTTCATGGGTATTGATATTGTTTACGTAGGAATGCAGGTTTTCCGTGTAGCTATTGTTGTAGATCATAGCTACCTCCACGGGGATGCCGTTCTTCTCACCCTCCATCGAAATTACATTCTGAATAAGCGGTTCCCTGTTGCTGTCCAGAAAGCGGATGAATTCCTTTAAGCCCTGTTCGGAATAAAAGGTCTCGTTGATAAACTCGCCTTCTTTATCCTTATGCCTTCGATCCGTGATGGAAATAGTGACTCCCTTGTTCAGGTAAGCCAATTCCCTCATCCGGTTGGAGAGGGTTTCGTAATTGTACTCGATGGTTTGGGTAAAGATCTCTTCATCAGGATGAAAAGTAACAATAGTACCTCTTTCCTTGGATGTACCAACGCTTTTTACCGGGTATAAGGTCTTGCCTCGCTGATACTCCTGCTCCCAGATCTTCCCGTCCCTATGAACTGTAGCCTTGAGGTGATCTGAGAGGGCGTTCACAACTGATACGCCTACCCCGTGCAATCCTCCGGAAACTTTATAGGAATCCTTATCAAATTTACCGCCTGCCCCGATCTTGGTCATGACCACTTCCAGGGCCGAAACTCCTTCCTTTTTGTGGATGTCTACCGGTATACCCCGACCGTTGTCCCGAACACTAATGGAATTATCTTCATTAATGGTGACGTGAATACTATCGCAGTGGCCACCCATAGCCTCGTCGATGGAGTTGTCTACTACCTCGTAAACCAGGTGATGCAGACCTCTTACACCCACGTCTCCAATGTACATGGAAGGCCTTTTTCTAACGTGTTCAATACCCTCTAGGGCCTGAATACTGTCGGCCGAATATTTTTTGTTTTTAACAGCTTCGCTCATATGAGATTATACGTCCTTGTAATAATAAAATTGTAATCTTACAAATATACGGAATACCCCATAGAATAAGGCTTTTATACAGTTTACAGCAACCGAAGTTATCAACAATTTAACAACAATTTATGCTTCTTTTAAGGAAGTGTGGCAAAATTGGGCCAGACACAGATTTGTTGCCTATATTAGTGCCCTCCTAGCGTATTTTTGCACCTAATTTTAACAAGTAATCAACTCATGGCAGATTCCAGGACTGCTTCTTTGAAAATCCTACCTGAAATACAAAAGGTAGTGGATATCCAGAGTAAGATTATTTATTTCCTTTTGAGCATTATTATAGCGGGCGGACTTACCTATCTCCTGTACGAACCTGCCATGGACCGGGCTCAGCTGACGGTCCTGTTCGTGCTTATTCTGGCCGTTGGTCTTTGGATCTCTGAGGCCATACCCCCATTTGCCGTTGGGCTTCTGGTTTTTGGCTTCCTCACGTTTTCCATGACCACGTACTATTATGAAGTAGATCCCGAAAATGTACAGGCCCATTACGTAGAATACGTCAACAGTTGGTCCAGCAGTGTCATTTGGCTCATGCTGGGTGGTTTTTTTATAGCCGAAGCTATGAGCAAAACCAGGCTGGACCGCATGGTCTTCTACTATTCCGTATCCAGGTTTGGGAAAATGCCCAAATACATTTTGCTGGGGCTGATGCTCACTACAGCCCTTTTCTCCATGATCATGTCCAACACGGCTACTACAGCCATGATGGTAGCCTCTGTACTGCCCTTTTTGAATACCCTGGACAAGCAATCGCGCTTACCCAAGGCCATACTCATAGGTATTTCAGGAGCTGCCTCCATAGGGGGTATGGGTACCCTGATAGGCTCGCCGCCCAACGCCATCGCCGTGGAGGCCCTAAACAATTACGGCATTGATGTGGGTTTTTTAGAATGGATGATGGTGGGTTTTCCCTTATCTATAATCCTGGTACTTATCTTCTGGTGGGTATTGGCCCGTAGATATATTACTAAAGGGCAAAAGGTGGATATCAATGTTCAGCCTGAAACGCTGGATCCGTCTCAAACCAATTATCGTTTTGATCTTATTAAAAGGCGCGTGGTGCTGAGTGTACTCGGACTAACCCTCATACTCTGGCTCACCGAGAACCTGCACGGTATACCTGCCTCCATGGTTTCATTCCTGCCCATCATTTTACTTACCATGTCCGGGATTGTCAACGGGGAGGATGTGCGCAAATTGCCCTGGGACACACTGATGCTGGTGGCAGGAGGACTCACGCTGGGTCTGGCTATCAAAGATACCGGACTGGCAAGTTACTACGTGGCCAAGCTGGACCAGGTAGACCTCAACTTTTATTTGATCGTGATGATCTTTGCCTATCTCACGGTATTTATGTCCAATGTGATGAGCAATACGGCCACGGCCACCATATTGATCCCCATCAGTCTGATCCTCACCTTTGAATCTCCGGCAATCCTGCCTTTCGTCATTGGTCTGAGTGCCTCAACGGCTCTCTTCCTTCCCATTTCCACACCCCCCAACGCCATCGCATTTGCCACGGGCAAACTGGAGCAGAGAGATTTCAGGTTTGGCGGTACCCTGATGGGGTTGTTGGGCCCTGTGGTGATCACCATTGTAGTCTTTATCATTGCGGCAATTCTGAAATAAGCATCCAGTACCACCTACTACAGTATCTAGTTGATCGGGTCTATGGACGGATCCAAAATAGCGGGAGGCGCCTTTCCGGCGCCTCCCTGCAACTACTAATTAAACTAAAATTCAAACACGACTTACTGATGAAAGTCAAATAAAATAAATGGAATCTCTTATTTCACATAGGCATCTTCGTGAACCTTGGCCACAGCCCTGCCCGAAGGATCGTTCATATTCTTAAAGGCCTCATCCCATTCCAGAGCAACTTTGGTACTGCAGGCCACCGACGGTTCCTGAGGAACACTGAGGGCTGCTGCATCCGAAGGGAAGTGTTCTTCAAATATGCTGCGATAATAGTATTCTTCCTTGGTACCCGGAGTCTGGATAGGGAATCTGAATTGTGCGTGGGCCATCTGTGAATCGCTCACTTTATCTTCCACCAATAATTTTAGCGTATCGATCCAGTTGTAGCCAACGCCATCTGAAAACTGTTCTTTTTGCCGCCAGGCAACCGATTCGGGTAAATAAGACTCAAAAGCTTTCCGCACCACCCATTTTTCCATGCGTTCTCCATTGATCATTTTATCTTTAGGGTTGATGCGCATAGCCACATCCATAAATTCTTTATCCAGGAATGGCACCCTTCCTTCGATACCCCATGCCGCCAGCGACTTATTAGCCCTCAGGCAATCGTACTGGTGTAGTTTCTTGAGCTTCCTCACGGTTTCTTCGTGGAAATCCTTGGCGCTCGGGGCTTTGTGGAAGTAGAGATAGCCGCCGAAAATTTCATCAGCACCTTCTCCTGAAAGCACCATTTTAATCCCCATCGATTTAATAACCCTTGCCATCAGGTACATAGGTGTAGAGGCCCTGATGGTGGTAATGTCATAGGTCTCCAGATTGTAGATAACGTCACGAATGGCATCCAAACCTTCCTGAATGGTAAATTTGATCTCGTGATGAATGGTCCCGATATGATCTGCTACTTTGCGGGCAGCCTTCAGGTCTGGCGAACCCTCCAAACCTACCGAAAAAGAGTGCAGTTGTGGCCACCACGCTTCTGTAGTGTCATCAGATTCGATGCGCTTTTGAGAAAATTTCTTTGCTATGGCCGAAGTGACCGACGAATCTAAACCACCGGAAAGCAATACCCCATAGGGCACGTCGGACATCAGCTGCCTGTGTACGGCTGCTTCCAGGGCCTTGCGTATCTCTTCAATACTGGTTTCGTTTTCCTTTACCGCTTCATAATCCATCCAATCTCTGCTGTACCATCGCCTTAGCTCACCTTCTTCTGAATGCAGGTAATGCCCGGGAGGAAAGACCTCGATCTTATTGCAAATTCCTTCCAGAGCTTTGAGTTCTGATGCCACATAGAAGGTGCCGTGCTGATCCCAGCCTATGTATAGCGGGATAATTCCCATATGATCACGGGCTATCAGATATTCCTTCTTTTCAGAATCATAGAGGGCGAATCCGAAAATTCCATTCATCCGGTCTATGAATCCCGCTCCGTACTTCCTGTAAAGCGCCAGAATGACCTCGCAGTCTGATTGAGTCCTGAACTTGTAATTCCCTTCAAACTCCTTTCTGAGTTCCCTGTGGTTGTATATTTCTCCGTTAGCAGCTAACACCAACTTTTCGTCTTCGCTGAACAAGGGTTGCTTCCCCGATGCCGGATCTACAATAGCCAGCCTTTCATGGGCCAGAACAGCAAAGTCATCCGCGTAAATACCGCTCCAATCAGGGCCACGGTGCCTTACCTTCTTCGACATCTCCAGCAGCTGCGGCCTTAACTTTTCCTTACTTTCCTTTATATCAAATGCACAAACAATTCCACACATAATCTTAACAATTTTAAAGCAAATATGACTACTTACTTATAATTATAAAATATATATCGTTTATATAATTACAATTTATCACATAAAAGGCCAAAAAGAGGCCTAATTATCATATTCAAATGCACTAAACCGGCAAAATTAACAGCTTTTGTAAGCACTGCAAATTTTAACGACTTTTTAGAATAGCTACAGGCCTATACTCCTTAGTTTTAACGCATCAAAAAATCTACATTATGAAAAAATACTTAGTTCTAGGCGCGCTGGCGGCAGCGCTTGTTTTTACAACAGATATGACCGCCCAGGATTTCAGCGGACTGGACAAAAGCCCCATGGATGTGGCAGCTTATCCTTCCAGTGGTCGGGTTTCGGATAAACTGGTCCGGGTTATCTACAGTCGTCCTCAGTTAAAAGGCCGGTCGCTGGCAGAATTGGCTCCTTCCGGCAAAGTCTGGAGAACCGGTGCCAATGAGGCGGTAGAAATTACCTTCTACTCAGACATGAGTGTTGCAGGAACACCGGTTTCAGCGGGAACCTACTCACTTTTCACCATTCCCGGTGATGACGAATGGACCGTCATTCTGAATTCAAAACTCAATCAATGGGGAGCCTATTCCTATGATGAATCGGCAGATGTGGCAAGGGTTAAGGCTTCGGTAAGCGAGGACAGCAATTCTCTGGAACCCTTTTCCATTACCTTTGATGAAACCTCCGCAGGGGTGAATATGGTCATGGGTTGGGACAATACGCGTGTAACGCTTCCAATGTCAAAGTAGATCCCAGACTACTAAAAGAATAAACCGATGGCTTGTGCCATCGGTTTTTTTATGTCATCATCTAAGCCTGGCCCTTCACTCGGCTATCCGGCCTGCAATATAGACATGTTGTGCACTCACCGTTGGTATTTCCTGCTCGGCCACCTTCATCGGGTCTTTGTTCAGGATAACAAAATCTGCCCATTTTCCGATTTCTATACTCCCTTTCTCGTCCTCCTCAAAGTTCGAATAAGCGGGCCAGATAGTCATACCCCGTAAGGTCTGTCTCCTGCTAAGTGCCTCCTGTTTCTCAAATCCGCCAGGAGGATATCCCTCCAGGTCTTTCCTGGCCACAGCTGCGTAAAAGGTATGAAAAGGATTTACCTGTTCCACGGGGAAGTCCGTGCCCAGAACAACAAGGCCTGCTTTTTCCATCAGGGATCTGAATGCATAGGCACCTGGCATTCGTTCCTCACCGAGGCGGTCTTCTGCCCAGTACATATCACTGGTGGCATGAGTGGGTTGTACAGAGGGGATAATACCATTTTCAAAATACAAAAGATCCGCAGGGTCTATAACCTGGGCGTGTTCTACCTTCCAGCGGTGATCTGCCAGACCGTTCAGTGCTTTTTGGTAGGACCTCAATACCACTGCATTGGCAGAATCGCCAATGGCATGGGTATTCATCTGAAACCCGGCCTCCCTGATCCTGCCGGCCAGGTTTTCAATTTCTCCGGCAGGAGTGATCATCGCTCCATAATGAGAAGGTTGATCAGAATAGGCCGTCTTTAGTGCAGCCCCCCTGGAACCCAGAGCCCCGTCAGCGTAAACTTTTACAGATCTAACATGAAGGCGGTCTGACTTGTAGATTCCTGATCGCAGATAATGCTCCAGATTATCTTCGCTGTTACTGATCATGGCATAGATGCGAATACTGAGAAAACCACTTTGCTGCAGACTGTCTATAAGAGAGATGATCTCTTTATCCAGGCCTGCATCGTTCACTGTGGTCAGCCCGTTATTAAAGCAAATCCTCTCGGCATCCTTCAATGCCCTTATTTTGGTTTCCAGATCAGGTGAGGGTATGGCCTCTGTTACCAGGCTCATCGGACTATCAATAAGGATTCCGGTAGGTACACCGGCGCGCTTTATGATGGATCCTCCCGGCATCCAACTGTTGCCGTCTATCCCGGCCATTTCGAGCATCTTTCCATTTACCAGGAAGGCATGGCCATCTACTCTTTCCAGCACTACCGGAACTTCAGGGAACAGGATATCCAGCTGGTCACGGGTGGGAAACTCTTGAACTTCCCAGTCATTCTGATCCCAGCCCCTTCCCCTGACAACGGCCGGATGGTGCTCGTTGTAGAATGCCTCTATACGTTCAAGAACCTCTTCAAAACTGGAAGTTCCTACCAGGTCAACCATTTGTTCGGTAAGACCCAGTTCATAGAAATGGCAATGCGCATCAATGAGTCCCGGAATAATGGTCTGTCCTTCGGCGTCAATGGTCTGATTAGATACGTATTGGCTCTCGATAAATTCACTGTTGCCAACTGCTGTGAAGCGACCGTCTTTTACAGCAAAGGCCGTGGCTTTTGAAAACTGTTCATCTACGGTGTAAACATTGGCATTGATGATAATAAGGTCTGCTGTTTGCCTGGTTTCTTCACATCCAAGCAACGCAAGGGCGAGTATGAATAATGTCTTTTTCATCGGGTACAAGCAGTTAATGATTTACTGCCCATGGTTTGATAGAACTGAGGAATTAAACTGGGGGATGAGACCCGGTCGGCTGCCGACTTGTCTCTATGATCTGGCGGTATGGAGGATTACCAACGGAAGTTGCCCGCCCTGATAGGGGTGTTTTTGTAATAGTTTGTCATGTGAGGTGGTTTTTGGTTCTTTTATAAATTTAATCAGAAATATTGAAAGAACCCTTTTGCATCCTATTTATTTACCGATACTTCATTCTTAAGGAGTGTAAATTCTACCCTCCTGTTAAGTTTTCTCCCCTCGTCGGTAGCATTATCGGCTATGGGTAATGATCCCCCGTGGGCACGCCAGGTGATACGGTCTTTTGAGAGACCGAGATCTTCAAGATACCGGGCCACTGCCTCACAGCGGTATCCGGATAATTTTTCGTTGTAGAGCACAGAGCCGATGTTGTCTGTATGACCTTCTATATGAATCCGAAGATCGCCGTGCTGTTCCATAAACCGAAATATGTTTTCTATGTCTGCCTTGGCACTATCCAATAAGATAAATCGATCAAATTCAAATAGCACATTCTCAAAGCGGTGGCTTTGATTGAGCGCCAATGGTTCGTTAACTGAATTCACGGCCTGGATCTCCTCCCCTGTTAGTTCCAGACTTAAATTGTCTACGTAATAATAAGCCCCTTTCTTGGCAGAGCGAATGGTCTGCACTACCCGTGTTTGCCTGTTGGGATTAAAATTGCCTATAATCAGGAAGGACTCGGTGCCCCTGGCCACTATGTTCGTTTCCAACTTGATCCATTGGCTTGTCTGTTCCCAGAATTCGTCTGCCTTGATCTCCCTGAGATTGTAATCGCCTATACCGGAAGCGTACCAGTGCCTTCTGGTAAGCGCTTTCTTGGTGTCTACCTGCATCTCCTTATCCACGAAGAGTACGCCGATATCGCGAACAGCAAAATCTGATCCCTCGGCCCTGCTCAGGTAGAAAGTAAGTTTGTATTCCCTGTCTTTTTTCAAGGGTTGGTCTAACCTGGTCTGTATGTATTCCCGGTAGTCTTCAGGAGCAAAAAGATAGAAACCGGCATAGGCCGATCCCGACTGGGCGTCCTGTTCGCCGTTAAAATTTTCGGGGGTCCCCATAGATCGGCTGCAACTGTTAAAATAATCTGTTGATCCCAGGGTTGGTGCACTCCAGTGAATAACGTCATCCTTAAAACTACCCAGCTTGGTAGGGCAAAGATTGCAGCGTTCAAAACTAGGATTGGGAATCAGGTTCTGAGCGAGCGAACTTGATGTGAAACCAATACAAAGTGCCCATATGAAGTATCGGAGTTTAAACATTGCAAACGGATAATCCTTCTTAACTAACTCTAAAATAAGTAATTATATTGCCGTGGGTAGCCATTTCGGTGTTTGTTCGGTCAACGACCGCTAAATCAAGACGAGTTGTTCCATCAATCTTCTCAGAAATCAAACTTATAGGACAATCCTGCCAGCAGCTGAAATCCCTGGACCCTGAAATTGGCCCATCGGGCGTACGAGTTGTTGGCCAGATTATTTCCCCGTACAAATAGCGATAAAGCATCATTAAATTGATATCCGACCTCTATATTGGCATCCAGATAACTGTCTAGGCTGATCAGAGTAGCCGGAAAATCGGTGGGATCCGTATTCTCAAGCGCCACAGAACTGAAATCCTCCCTTTCGCCAATGTAGAATAAGTTGGCCCCCACAGACCACTGATCGTTTATTTGATAATCCAGAAAGAGAGAACTTCTGAATTGGGGCAGGTTCCAGGCCGGATTATCGGTTTCAGTATTGTAATCAAAGTATTCGCCATTCACGCGAAACGTAAAATTCCGGCTAACGTCGATGTTTAATTCGGCAAAGAACGCCAGAGTCCTCAGATCATCGTAAAAGAGCTGAAAAGAATTTCCGAAATTATAACCCTTCTCATCATCGCGGAATGTATTGACC
>JBPEXP010000348.1:0-2950 GCA_052031475.1 Flavobacteriaceae bacterium
AATGCTTCCGTTGGCCGGATTTGACGTCATCTTTATGAGAGCTAATCCACCTTTAGACCCGATCATGCTCAATTTTCTGGATTCGGTAAAAGACGACGTCTTCATTGTCAATTCTATTCAGGGACTGCGCGAAGCGAACAATAAATTGTATACCGCGGCCTTTGGAGATGCGCACAGCAATATAATTCCGGTCACCCATGTTTCCAAGAATAAGGATTATCTCGTACGACAAATTAAAGAGTCGAAATCAGACAAAATGATCCTGAAGCCGCTTAACGGTTTTGGCGGCTCCGGGGTTATCCTCATAGAAAAGTCTGCCATGAAGAATGTGAAGTCGCTCCTGGATTTCTATGTCTCCAATTCGGACGGAAGTTCTAACTACGTCATCCTTCAGGACTATATAGAAGGAGCAGACAAAGGGGATGTAAGGATATTACTTTTAAATGGGGAGCCCATTGGCGCTATGAGGCGTGTACCTGGCAGCGGTGACCATCGCTCCAACGTTTCTGCCGGAGGATCAGTTGCAAAACACAGCATGACCAAAGAGGAAAAGGCACTTTGTAAGCAGATTGGTCCTAAGTTGGTCAAAGACGGGCTGTATTTTGTGGGTATCGATGTCATCGGAGGAAAGCTCGTAGAGGTAAATGTCATGTCACCGGGAGGGATTACATATATGAATAAAGCCTATAAAACCAAGATCCAGGCTAAGATCATCGATTTTATAGAAAGCAAGGTTCTAGACAAATTACAGGCTTTTGATCGCAGATCAAGATTGAGAAGCGAGGTAGATAATGCTTAAGCTTTCAGTAAAAGATATTATTTCCAGGATAGAACGGGGCATCACTTTTGAAGCCGTAGCCGAGGATTACTCATTTACCATTAAGATAGAGGAATATGCACCCTATGTCTGTGGTGCTGTTCACGACGGAAATCAATTTAGAAAATCTCTTTGGGATCTTTGTCTGCATTCGGAATACGAGCGCTGGTATGAAGAAGACCCCTGCACCAGGGAAATGGTACAGGCACATCCTATTGTTATTGCCGGCTGCGACAGCCGTTTTGAATACGATCTGAACCGGGCACCTGAGAATGCTATTTACAAGGACGCCTGGGGCAAACAACTCTGGAAAGCCCCTTTACCGGAAAAAGAAATTAGCCACAGTCTATCTAAGCACAAGGCTTTCTATGATGTAGTCCATGCCCTGTTGACTAAGACGGAGGCACAGCACGGCAGATCCCTGGTCATTGATATGCACAGTTATAATTGGAAGAGATGGGACAGGGAAGTACCCGTTTGGAATTTAGGTACATCCAATATTGACAATGGCCGATATGGCGATGTGGTAGAGTCATGGCGACAGAAACTCGCCGATATGAAGTTCCCGAACGGCATCCATTCAACAGCAGCCATCAATGACACTTTTTACGGCAAGGGTTACTTTTTGAAATACATCACCGATCATTTTAAGAATACCCTGGTGCTGGCTACAGAAATTTCCAAAGTTTACTGCGATGAGCATTCGGGGATCATCTTTCCTGAGATCGTCCGGTCTGTTGAAGATCAATTGAAAGAATTGATACCTTTGCAGGCCGATGAATTTCACTCCAAAAAGCTATGATCAGGAATAAAGAAGCATTAGAGTTAAGGAAACAGTACTCTGATCTTTTCAAAATAGATGAGCAATTAGACAGGCTGGTCAAACGCATAGAACTTCTCAGCTATGTAAACCCGTTGAATATTGAGAAAGAGAAACAACGATTTTTTGCTTCAAAGTTCAAAGAAGAACCGCAGTTCAAATACCCAAAATTAAAATTCGATCCTTATCAGCTTCACCGCCAGTTCTTTACTCAGCCCGTAGAAGAGATCAGGGATGAGGAAATCCATAGTTTGTATACTGACGTTATTTATCACTATGCCAATATGGTTCAATGTATTGAAACCATAGGAAAGGGCAGAAGATTTTATTACAATTCGCTGCGCATCTATGGAACCCCAACGGAGAAGGATGTCCAGAATGCAAAATTCATCCTGCATTTCAAAGATGAAGAGCCCACTTCGGATATGGAGAAAGTATTTTCGCCTAAGGAAGCCAGAGCTTATTTTGAAGATTTTGCCCGGAATTTTGATTTTCCATTGAATATTCAATTCACCACTCATATGTCGGCAGATGCTATGGTGAGTAATACCAGGCAGGCACTTATTTTAAAACGAAATACACTATTCAGTAAAAATCAACTATTGACTTTAGCCAATCATGAAATCGGGGTGCATTTGGTCACTACTTTCAATGGTTTGGAACAGCCGCTAAAGATCTTTTCTCACGGATTTCCCAAGAATGTCGAAACCCAGGAGGGCTTATCTGTTTTTAGTGAATACATGAGCGGGGCATTAACCTTAAGGAGACTCAAAGAGCTGGCCTATCGGGTTATCGCTTCGGACAGTTTGATCAAGGGTTACAGCTTTGCCGATACCTTTGATTTGATTCACGGCACTTACAAATTGAACCGTAAAGATGCTTTTAATGTTACTTTGCGAGCCCACAGAGGAGGAGGATTTACAAAGGACCGTTTGTATCTGAGTGGTTTAAAGAGGATATACCGGCGTTATAAAAAGGATATTTCGATGAACCTGTTATTAAGCGGCAAGGTCTCTGCAGACTACGAGGATCAGATCAAATATTTGCAGAGTTTAGGTCTTGCTATTGAGATACGCCATCATAACCCTGCATATAAGGCCTGTTTGAATAAGAATAAAACCTTAGACTTCATCCTGAACAACCTCAAATAGCCTTTATGAGTAGTTGTAAGATCAGTTTTATCTAGTCCAGGAATTTAGATTGCAGTTGCGGTGTAGGGATCATACATTGATCGCGACGGCCGAACCAGCGATATCGGTTTTTAGCTACCAGGTCATAAAAAAAATCCCTGATAACGGTAGGTACCCATTCGA
>JBPEXP010000349.1:0-3414 GCA_052031475.1 Flavobacteriaceae bacterium
TACACGTTCAAGTATTATTAATATTCATAGACATAAAAATTCGTCAATTACGAATTATCCAGGTAATCTAAAGTGAGTTCAGTCAGGGCCTTTACACCTAATAATAATCCACTGTCATCTATCCGAAAATCAGGGGTATGGTGGGGGTAAGCCTTGGTCTCTCCGGGGGCCATCCCTCCGAGAAAGAAAAAGAAGCCAGGCACTTCCCTTTGAAAATAAGAGAAATCTTCAGCGCCGGTAATGGCCTTTTGAGTTTGTACATTTTCACTTCCAGCAACCCTCTGAAGGGTAGGGAGCATTTTAGCAACCAGGTCAGGATCGTTGAAGGTAATGTCAGTCGCATCCCGAATGCTTATACTTGCCTCACCTCCGTAGGCTTGTGCGATGGCAGGAACCATTTCCATCATCCTCTTGTTTATATGATCTTTCATTCCATAATCCAGGGTACGAATAGTACCGATCATTTCAGCACTTTCCGGGATAATATTGAATCTAACCCCGCTTTTGATCTTGCCTACAGTAATCACGGCCGCTTCGTTGGTGAGATTAGCTTCACGACTGATAATAGTTTGTAAGCCATCAATAATTTTTGCGCTAATTAGAATAGGATCCACACCGGACCACGGCTGTGACCCGTGGGTTTGTTTGCCCTGTACTTTTATTTCAAAACTCTGGGCGGCAGCCATCGTGCCCCCGGATTTATAGCGAATTACCCCTACAGGAGTCTGGGAATTGATATGAAGCCCGAATATGGCATCGACATCTGGGGTTTTTAATACCCCTTCTTTTACCATCATCAGTGCTCCGCCTTCCTCTCCCGGGGGAGGGCCTTCTTCAGCAGGCTGGAAGATAAATTTCACTGAGCCCTTAATTTTATCCTTGTTTTGGGCCAGAATTTCTGCCACACCCATGAGTATAGCCACATGGGTATCATGGCCGCATGCGTGCATCACCCCAACTTGTTCACCAAGGAATTCAGATGTCACTTCGGACTTGTAAGGAAGCTCATTGCGCTCGGTTACCGGCAAGGCATCCATATCGGCACGGAGTGCAACAACCTTACCTGGCTGTCCACCTTTAAGAACACCAACAACCCCTGTATGTGCTACTCCAGTCTGCACCTCTATCCCAAGAGACTTTAAATGCGCGGCAACCTTTTCTGCGGTTTTAAACTCCCGGTTGGATAATTCTGGATTTTGGTGAATATCCCGACGCCAGGTAACTACTTTATCTTCTATAGAGGAATAGTCTAATTGCCCTTGTAAACTAAAGCTCAAAAGAAGGGTGCCGGTTATAATGAGAATTCTGAGTTTTGACATTTCTGTTTAAAATTTGATTAAGTGATATCCTTGTTTTTCAAGTTGTACGATGGCTGTCATTGCTGAAAGTGCAAGTTGTACGCCTTCGTGTGTGTCTTCAATTGGAAAATCCCTGGAATAAGAAGATTGACCGCAAAATATTATATCCACCCCTTCATCGAGAAGGCTTTTTACAAGGCCCGAATTGGGGTTGGGTACCCCGTAGCGCTCTATATAGGCTTCGTCTGTTATCAAATCCTTTGAAGCCGCATTGTGTACCACCAGGGCAACCTTCATGTTTTTTCTATCTACTCCTGCACGCGCATGCATATTTAAAAAACGCGCTGCGGTTTCAATACTCTTATTGATCTCTGTGTGAGATGGTGGGCTGTTCATGATGTCGAATACCAACTTGAATTCAATATTGGAATTGGTCAGGAAATCGGCATTGGGGATGTCCCAAACTTTTCCGTATTGCTCAATAACCGGTCCTGCTTTTTTCTCTTGGGCCATTAACGAGGTCAAAGAAAAGAGTACAGCCAAAAAAATGCATGAAGAAAACTTCTTTTCCATATTTCTTTTAAAGGGCTAAATATATCCAAAAATGCAATAGAAAAAGACGATAATCCAAACCGAAATTTTAGTGTGAATTTAAATATGGCTAACTTCACCACATCGAATTTTGTTATGGCTGAAAGGCGGTATTTAGAAGACTTAAATGAGGCCCAAAGAGCTCCGGTTCTCCACAAAGACGGGCCTTTAATGGTAGTAGCCGGAGCGGGTTCGGGAAAGACCCGGGTGCTTACTTATCGTATTGCCCATTTGATGGAAGAGGGCGTGGATGCATTTAACATTTTAGCGCTCACCTTCACCAACAAGGCGGCCAGGGAAATGAAAAAAAGGATCGCCCAGATTGTAGGGGAGTCGGAAGCCAAAAATCTCTGGATGGGTACATTTCACTCCGTCTTTGCCAGGCTCTTGCGATACGATGGGAATAAATTAGGCTATCCTAGCAATTTTACCATTTACGACACTCAGGATTCACAACGTCTTATCGCCTCCATAATAAAGGAGATGCAGTTAGATAAGGATATTTATAAGTACAAGCAGATCCAGAACCGGATATCCGCGTACAAAAACAGTTTGATAACTGTAAAAGCATACTATCAGAACCCGGAGCTCATGGAGGCAGATGCCATGGCAAAACGTCCCCGAACCGGTGAAATTTACAAGGAATACGTAGATCGCTGCTTTAAGGCGGGGGCTATGGACTTTGACGACCTGCTCTTACGCACCAATGAACTATTAAGCAGGTTCCCGGAAGTGCTTATGAAATACCAGGATCGTTTCAGGTACATACTGGTTGATGAGTACCAGGACACTAACCACAGTCAGTATCTCATTGTCCGTGCCCTGGCAGACCGCTATCAAAATATTTGCGTGGTAGGTGATGATGCCCAGAGTATCTATTCCTTCAGAGGCGCCAACATTACCAACATCCTTAATTTTCAAAGGGATTACGAGAAGGTTGCTGTCTACCGCTTGGAACAGAATTACCGTTCTACCCAGAATATTGTTAATGCGGCCAATTCCGTTATTGCCAAGAATAAGCACCAACTGAAAAAAGTAGTGTGGACAGCGAATGAAACCGGCACTAAAATAAGATTGCACCGCAGTCCGACGGATGCAGAGGAAGGTAGATTCGTTGCCCGTTCCATTTTTGAGAACAAAATGCAAAACCAATTGTCAAATAGTGATTTTGCAGTATTATACCGAACAAATTCTCAATCCAGGGCAATTGAAGATGCACTGCGGAAGAAAGACATCCCATATCGTATTTACGGCGGTGTTTCATTTTATCAGCGAAAAGAAATTAAAGACTTACTGGCCTATTTAAGGCTTATTGTTAATCCGAGTGATGAAGAAGCTTTAAAAAGGGTAATCAATTTCCCGGCAAGGGGAATTGGGCAAACCACCATGGACAAGTTGATTCTGGCTGCAAAAGCTAATGATATTTCAATCTTTGAGGTGATGGAAAACCTGGACAAAATCCAGGTAAATGTCAATGGGGGAACGCGAAACAAATTGGAAGATTTTGTGCGGATGATCCGCAGTT
>JBPEXP010000035.1:0-32050 GCA_052031475.1 Flavobacteriaceae bacterium
GCCCCAATAGCCGATATAGGACCAGGGGTCCTCAGGTTCAATGACCTCCCAGTCAAAGCCCCCTTTGGTCACCCTATAAGGATTGTAGCCATCAAAAGTTGAGGCATTCAGAAACTTAAAGATCATACCCTCTATGAATTCGGGGTAGCTATGGGCCAGTGCCTCCCAGTTCTGAAAGATATCCCGCCAGTTGCCTTCATAATCCAGGATCTTTGAGCCATCTTTTTCGCTTCTGGTATTGATGGAAAACTTGTTCCATGGCCTGCTGGGATCGCCATGCCGCCTGCTGAATTTCAAAGGAAGGTATTCCAGACAGAGTCTTTTAAAATGGGGGTCTTTCCCTTCTTCGGCAATGCCTTTTAATTCTTGCAGGGAAAATTCTTCGTTCAGTGAATCCACTGTGCCTGAATGGCTGCTGTAGACTTCCTTGTTCGCCTTGGCCATATAGGCTTTGAAGTCCCATTTTTCTATCTCGTAATTGTTGTCGAAGATCCCTCCGCGCATGATATTGTAAAGAACGTTGGAATAATGCCTGGCGCAGCGTAATTTATCTGCAGAGCGTTGAAGGCCATCAGCAGCCGCAGTCAATCGGATAAGATTGGCTGTGCCTGTTTCCACATCTTCTTGCAGTCTGGTTTCCAACGCCGATTTATTTTTTAATTGATTGGCTATGTCTGCCACCTGGCTGGCACTTTGGTTAACATTGGCCACTATATGCCACTCCTTTTTATCGCCTGCTTCCAATGAAATCTCCTTGTTAACGAAATAGGCGCCTTTTTCGGCCTTTATATCCATTTCAGGCTTCAGGTCTATTCCTTTCCTGAAGGCAGGAAGTTGCAAGGAGGATAACAGATAAAGCGGAGCCTCCAGTCCAAGGGACCATGCCATATTAGCCTTCAGGGCTTCACTGGGTTCGGCCTTGTCTACAATGATCGCACTGAGGGCATAGATACCGATGCCCGCCTCGGGCACCAATTCACTTCTCTTGTAAGCGTCTACCAGATTACTCCTCGCATTCTGGAGATCTGTATTAACCCCATAGGGCAGGATATTCTGAAGTCCGTCCAGTATCTCCAGTTGTATAGAAGCATCTGTATGGTTTTTCAGGCTAGACCTTCTGACAAAGCCATAAATATTGCTTGAATTCCATTCGTATGTAAAGCTGAGTCCCAGATCTTCATTGATCTCCTCGAACACGATCTTATTGCCGTAAATATTCTTGTAGAGATTGCGGACTATTTTATAGATCCCTGTGTACTTATCCGAAAAAGGTTCCCAGAGCACCAGGGATCCGTTTTTTTTAAGACGTATCAGAGTTTTGGACCCGGTAATCTCAAGTGATTCTGTGATTTTATCGTCTGTGTAATAAGGAAATATGGCGTATTCACTGTTTTTTCGGCCGGCTGTAAGCGCACCGTTGCTGGAGATAAACATCCAATGATTGGAGTCACTTACGATGCTCATGAAAAAAGGTCTCATGGCATGGCTGTTGGAGATCTTGAAAAAATCTTCTTCCCCCAACCGGACGTATTCCCCTTCCACAGCAGATTTCTCCCAGTGGGCTTCATTATTTCCTATAAAAACACTCTGATTCATCGCATTACTTTTTTACAGATGACAAAAAAACCCCTTAATGAGCACAGCGTATCCTTAAGAGGTGTCATTTAATTTCCAGTTTGATGTGTTATTCTACAAGGAATGGAATATTAGCGGTTGCTGAATGCTCCATGCCATCATTAACATAGACAAATAGCCTGTATGCACCTTTAGGAGGGGCCTTAAAGCTTAACTGACCTCCTTCCTTGCTGCTGAACAATCCTTCTATAGCCTCCGGCCTCTCCTCGTAATCCCCACCCTCTTTGAGGTCGGTTGCTTCGGGAAGAATTTCCCAGTAATAACTCAGTTCATCACCTTCGTAATCCATGACGCTGGCCGTTGCCTCGTAATCTGCTCCTTCTTTCAATATTACATTCTCTTCTGCCTGTTTTCCATCAATTTCAAACGACTCGATCCTTGGTGTCCTGTTTTCGGGCCAGCTTCCATTCCATATATAATGCATGACATCCACAGATTCGGTTTCATGACCGTTTTCAAGGAAGATCCCATACCAGGTGGGTGTGCGTTCTTGCTTATTGCCCCATAAGAAAACATAGGATCCAATGCATTGAGTACTATCCGATTCTATGCCTTCCTTGTATCGCTTCAGATAATTATCAGCCTTAACACTACTGTTTTGTTCAATAGGGGCACCCCAGGACGTAGTGGGTACTTCCCAGTGTCCGGTAGCTCCCCATTCCGTAACCATATAGGGTCCTTCCCAGCCATACTCCCTGATGAGGCCAGGCACCTGGGGCAGATCGCCATACATCTGAACCGAAAGGATATCAAGGTCCGGACAGCGTTCCTTGATGTAGTTGACTTCCTGCTGGGCAAGTCCTGCCAGGCTGGTTGTTGTCAGGTGGTTGGGATCAACCTCATGGATCATCCTGGAAATATCGTTTACCGCATTCCATACTTTCGGGTTGGAATAGTGCAAATTCAATTCATTACCGATACCCCAGATCAATAAGGCCGGATGATCTTTTAATGGTTCCACTTCTTTTCGAATCGCTTCCAGTTGTTTGGTAACCGCCTCTTCGTCGTCATAATCAAATCCATGTCTTTCGCGGGCCACTTCGATCCCCATGGTCACCATAAGACCGTGCTCATGAGCTTCATCCAGGACCTCCCTGGCCGATTTCCGGCCGTTCTCTGTGCGCCAGGTCCTGAAGGAATTTCCATTGTGTTCGGCCAGTGAAGCGACATCGCCAAATTCCAGACCCGCACCTTTAATGTAAAAGGGTTCTCCGTTGACCGTCAGAATAAATTTATCCCCTTCTTTGGCGAGGTCCACCTTGGCCGGCTGATGGGTAGTTTCGTTTTCTTGTGTGTTCTGAGCATCCTGCTTGCGTTCTTTGCATCCTATGGCAAAGCAAAGTACGATCAGTAAAAGAAGTGTTCTCTTCATTATCATTTATTTTCTAATTAAAACTTGCTGCACTTCTTCAAGCGTCTTTCCTTTTGTTTCTATGACAAATCTATAGACAAAGAGGATGGCACAGAATGAGAGCAGGGCATAAATGGCAAAAGTAGCCGTGGGGCCTAAGTTGGACAACTCCCAAGGAAATACCTGGGTGACCGAAAAACTGATCAGTGAATTAAAAAATCCGACGGCTGATATGGCAATGCCCTTGATGTTGGTGGGAAAGACCTCGGAAAATAAGGTCCACATAACCGGGCCCAGTGAAATTGCAAAAGATGCTACATACAACAGAATAGCTATCAACACCAAAGTAGCGTTGATCTGGATGAAATTAGTGATCTCGTTTCTCTTGAAACTCAAGAATTGTTCTGCCGAAAGCAGTGGTTCAACCCCTTCAAACAACACTGCCTGTCCGTCATAGGAACTTCCTTTTAAACTCGTAAGCGCGGTTTTGATCTCGGCATCTCCTACTTTTTCGATCGTTTCATCATTAAACTCGTAGGTAGCATTATTAAAGGCATAGGTGGCCATGAGCAAGGCTACTGTCATAAAGGACGTACCGATAAGCAACAGGGGTTTCCTGCCCAGGCGGTCTATGTAAAGTATCGCCACAATAGTAAATACCAGGTTGGTCAGTCCCACTACAATGGCCTGCAAAAAGGACGAATCCGTACTTCCCCCTGCCTGTTCAAAAATGGTTGGTGCATAGTAAAATACTGCATTAATACCGGTTATCTGTTGAAAAAATGCGATACCGAAGGCGATGATCATGATCGTAGTATACTTCCGCTTGAAAAGATCGGCCAGCTTCCCTTTTTCTTCCTTTTGGCCGATACCTCGCTGAATCTCCTGAATGGTGATCTCTGCATACTCTTCTCCCCCGATCTTCATAAGTATCTTCCTGGCCAACTCTACCTTATTCAGTTTCTGAATGAGCCATCTGGGACTCCTGGGTACGGTAAAAAGCGCCAGAAAATAGATCAATGCAGGAATGGCTTCTACCCCAAGCATGTAGCGCCAGCTATCCTCTCCGAGATTCACTAAAAAATAATTCGAGAAATAGGCCACGGAAATACCGATGACGATATTCAACTGATTAAATGAAACCAAGCTGCCCCGTAGTTTAGGCGGAGCAATTTCTGCGATGTAGATGGGTGCGATCAGGATGGCACCGCCAATACCGATCCCGCCGATGATCCTCGCTGTGATAAATTCCACATAACCGGTGGCCAGGGCAGACCAGCTTGCAGATAAGGTGAAAAGTGCGGCTACAACGATCAGAACCTTCTTCCGGCCAAAGTAATCGGCTGCGGGTCCTGCTACCAGGTTTCCTGCCATGGCGCCAAATACCACGCAGCCTACCGAGAAGCCGAGCATCCATTCGGTCATTTCAAAATAAATGGTGATCCCTTTTACGGCGCCTGAAATCACGGCACTGTCGAAGCCCAATAAAAATCCGCCCAAAGCCACGATCAGGCTGATCAGGATGGTGTAGGATTTGTTCATTTTTACTACGGTAGAGGCCTCTGGTTTTGCTGGTTGATTCATTTGGTTGTATATTAAAAAAATAAGATTCTCACCTGACGAAAAGGTGATACCCATTGTCAAATGAAATCTTTGGAAGGTATAAAAATTGCCGTAAGCAGCCCCCTTTTTTTGGGTTGTCTATTGAGACAGCGGCAACACGAGCTAAACTATTTCAGCACTTAAGCCTGCATTCAAAAGCCTTGTGCACCTCGGTTTTAAATCATCGTACTCCCCGGTCTTGACGGTGCATTTACCTTTGTAGTGAACAATTAATGAGCATTGTTCTGCCTGTTCCGGAGTGTGATCACAAACATTGATAAGAGTTTCTATGACGTGATCAAAAGTGTTTACATCATCATTAAAAAGCACAATCTCATTCTGCTTTACCGTCTCTTCGTCCAGCAATAATTCTTCGGAGAGTTTTTCCTTGGCACTCATTGGAAAAAGCTTTTAATATTCCCTAATTTACATATTTTGCCGAAACCCAATCATTATTTTCCAAATTTTCTTGGAAACTCAATCCGCAGCTTCCGCATTTCTCAGAAATAGCGTACAAATCGGCTTTGTAAAAGCCGCTTACGATCAGCGCACCCCCTGGATTCAGGTGGTTGGTATAGACGGGGATATCTTCAAGCAGGGTATTCCTGTTAATGTTGGCGAGGATTATATCAAACTTTCTTTCCCCTATAGAATCTGCCTGTCCCTGTAAAACCTCAATGTGATCCTGTTTGTTGTAGCTCACATTTTCCCGGGCATTAGCAAAACTCCAGGGGTCCTTGTCTATGGCCAGGACTTCTGCCGCCCCTTTCATGGAAGCCAGGATGGCCAATACCGCTGTTCCACAACCCATGTCAAGAACTTTTTTACCGCCTATTGGTTCCCTTAAAATAAATTGTAACATCATGTGGGTGGTTTCATGGTGCCCGGTGCCAAAACTCATTTTAGGGGCTATGACTATATCGTACTGCACATCAGGTTTGGCATGAAAAGGTGCTCTAACAGCGCAATAACGGCCAATAAGGATTGGTGAAAAATTGGTTTCCCATGTTTCATTCCAATTCTGCTGGTCTATTTGAGCATGGCTGTAGTGGATCTCAATCTCGGGATTACTAAGTATGGAGACTTCCTTCAATTGATCCGGATTCCAATCACCTTGCCGGATATAGGCCCGAAGCCCGGAGGTAGTTTCTTCAAAGCTTTCAAAGCCAAGCTCACTGAGCTCTGCGATAAGAATATCAGTTCCCGGCTGTTTAGGTACAACCTTAAACGTGTATTCGATAAAGGGTTCGTCCATGCTAAATGGACTTGACAATGGCCAGGAAGTCTGAAGAATTCAATGAGGCACCGCCTATCAAGCCCCCGTCAACATCAGGTTTAGAGAAGATTTCCGCTGCATTTCCTGGTTTTACGCTCCCGCCATAAAGTATGCTAACGCCCTCGGCTGTGTGTTGATCATAGGCAGCGCCTATGGTCTTGCGGATAAAAGCGTGCATTTCCTGCGCCTGTTCCGGACTGGCGGTTTCTCCTGTTCCTATGGCCCATACAGGTTCGTAAGCCAAAACAATCTGATCCCAGGCTTTGGCATCCAGCTCAAAAAGGGCGTTTTTCAATTGGGATTCCACGATTGTGAAATGGTTCCCCCCTTTGCGGTCTTCCAATTCTTCACCAAAACAGAATATGACCCTTAATCCATTCTCAAGGGCAGATTGAACCTTTTTTGCGAGGAGTTCATCGGTCTCCCCAAAAAGGGCCCTTCTTTCAGAATGACCAATGATCACCGTTCGAATCCCTATGTTTCTCAGCATTCCTGCTGAGATCTCACCGGTAAATGCCCCGCTGGGGGCAAAATGCATATTCTGTGCAATGACTTCCACATCTGATGAATCCAGGGAATCTATCGCCGCGTTAAGGTGGACAAAAGTAGGGGCTACCATAACCTCGGCCGAAGTTTGGTCCATATGCGAAACAATTTCCCCTACGAGGGCAACAGTCTCGTCTCTATTCTTATTCATTTTCCAGTTGCCTGCAACAATTTTACTTCTCATGATATCAGTTTTGTGCGATGTTATTAATTATTCGTTCAGGGATCAATCTAAAATCACCTCATCCAGGTCATTGTGATGAACTTTTTGTAAGATAGTTCCTTTTTCCAGAACCATGACACCAGGATTAGACCTGATAATGGTCTTTAATGTGGTTTCATCAGTAAAGTAGAAGGTAAAATTCAGATTGTATTTTTTAACGAACTGTTCTGTCAATTCTTCATTGGATGCAGACATGCCCACTACCTTATACCCCTGCTCTTCGGCTCTCCTTGTTAAAGCCCGTATATCCGGAAACGCACCTATATCAGCCTTTGCCAGATCATAGGCAATAACAGCCAGCAGCTTCTCCTGGGACATCCATTGATCCGTTTGATCTTCTCCGGATAATTCCATGGTAAAATCGTGGATGGGCGGTTCATAACCCTTTTGTATTTCCTCGGTTTCTACCCCGATGAATTCCCCGTCAACTGCCGGGTATTCGCCATGTGTCACCACAATTTTTTCATCACCATCAACATCAAATTTCCAGGCATATTCAAAAATAGCCTTGGGGGCATCCTCCGGTACGCTCATCCCCTCCGGGATGTTGGCCCCTATCTTGTAAGGTCTGAAATCTACAACAGGCAAATGATTGAGCACATGGTAGGCCAGGATTATACAAAATAGGAGTCCTCCTGCCACTGCGATTTTGGTTGTATAAGGCTTAAATATCCTGTTTATATACTTCTGACCTTTGAAAAGGATCAGGATCAGAACCAGGAGGATAATGTCCTTGGCAAAGGATTCCCAGGGTGTTAATTTGATGGCGTCTCCAAAACAACCACAATCTGTTACCTTGTTAAAGTAAGCCGAGTAAAATGTCAGGAAAGTAAAAAATACGATCATCAGCAATAAGCTCCATACGGTTAGTTTCTTCTTATATCCCAGCAGTAGCGTGATGCCCAATAATACCTCCAAGACAACAACGATCAGGGAGATGGTCAGCACATGAGGCATCAGAAATGGGATGTTCAGTACGGCCTGACTAAAATATTCTTCCAGTTTAAAAGAGAAACCTACGGGGTCATTAAGTTTAATGAGTCCGCTTATGATAAACAGTACGCCAACAATAATCCTGCTTGCGGTTACGAGATATTTCATAGAGGGGATAGGGTGTATATGTGGTTATTTCTTTGGGACGTATGTGAGAAAGATACGGGCTGATCTATTTTTTGCCGATTCGTGTAAGTGGTCATGCTCCCAGGTGTATGATTGCAAAAACGGCGTAATTGATAATATCCTGATAATTGGCGGCAATACCTTCGCTGACCAGTGTTTTTCCCTGGTTATCCTCAATTTGTTTGACACGAAGTAATTTTTGAAGGATAAGATCGGTCAGAGAGCTGACCCGTAACTCTTTCCAGGCTTCGCCATAATCGTGATTCTTGTCTTCCATCAAGGATTTAGCCCTGCTAACCTGTTTGTCATAGTGCTCCAGAGCCTCTTCACCACTGAGGTCGGGCTGTTCGGCTACACCCAACTCAATTTGAATCAAGGCCATGATAGAATAATTGATGATACCAATAAACTCTGAGCGCTCATCTTCGTCTACCTTTCGTGACGACAATTCCTGCAGACTACGGATCCGCTGTGCTTTTATAAAGATCTGGTCTGTGAGAGACGGCAATCTTAAGATGCGCCAGGCTGTACCGTAATCTTCCGTCTTTTTAATATATAGTTCCCTGCAAGATTGTATTACCTCATCGAAGAGCACTGAAGTTTGCTGCATGTATTCCGCTGTAATTTGCGTAAATTTCGCTTAAAATTTCGACAAGGTCAAAATTCGTTTTTTAAACTTGGGAATCAAAAAAATAGATGCAAAAAAGCCCAACAATTTGCCGATGACCATCAATTGCAAGGGTTCTCTTTTAGACTTTAGTAGCCCCAGAGTAATGGGCATTCTCAATATCACACCCGATTCTTTCTACGATGGTGGAAAATATCCGGATGAAAAGGCCTTACTCCTTCAAACTGAAAAAATGTTGCGAGAAGGGGCCAGTATTATCGACATAGGGGCATATAGTTCCCGTCCGGGTGCTACCGATATTTCTGAAGACGAGGAATTAGGCCGGATTGTGCCTATCGTAGAATTGATCCTTGGCAATTTTCCATCTGCTATATTATCCGTGGACACCTTCAGGGCTGGAGTGGCGAGGATCTGTATCGAGGCAGGGGCGGCTATGGTCAATGATATATCCGGTGGCGATTTGGATAGCCGGATGATGAAAACAGTAGCCGAATTGCAAGTCCCCTATATTATGATGCATATGCGCGGCAGTCCTCAGAATATGACCAAACTAACGGATTACGAGGATGTACTTATAGATGTTCGCTACAGTTTATCCGAAAAGGTTGCCAGGGCCCGGCAGCTGAAAATTAACGATGTGATCATAGACCCCGGTTTCGGATTTGCCAAAACGCGGTCTCAAAATTTTTCCTTGTTAAAACACCTGGACCTTTTCCTGCCTTTTGACGTGCCTCTCCTGGTAGGGCTGAGCCGAAAGTCCATGATATACAAAACCCTGGGCACAGATGCCGAACGTGCACTGAACGGTACCACCGCCCTGAACATGTATGCGCTGAACAAAGGAGCTCATATTCTCAGAGTCCATGATGTGAAGGAAGCTGTGGAATGCGTGAGACTTTTTGAGGAACTGAGGGATGCCTGATCGGTGTTTTTTGAGCCGACCAAAAAAATATTGATGCTTATTTTCTAATTTTACAAAAACGGCAGAGTTTGGAATTTTTAGATTTCCTGGATTTCAAGGTTACAGACATCATAGACATTGTACTGGTCGCCATCCTTCTCTACTACATTTACAAGCTGGTCCGTGGTACTGCCGCCATCAATATTTTTATCGGTATCGTCATTATCTGGGGATTTTGGAAACTCACCCAACTATTGGGCATGAAAATGATCAGCAGCATGGTAGGCGGTTTTATGCAAGTGGGACTGATTGCCCTAATTATTGTGTTCCAGCAGGAAATACGGAAGTTTCTTTTGATGATTGGCTCCACCAATCTCGGGAAAAAATCCAACTGGGCCAGAAGATTTAAATTTCTGAGGCAGGAAGACATTACTACTGCTACGGATATTGAGGCCATATTGAATGCCTGTGAAAAAATGTCCAAGACCAGAACAGGAGCCATCCTCGTTTTTAAAAGAAATAACTCCCTGGATTTTGTCAAATCCACAGGCGATAAAATGTACCTGGAAATCAATCAGCCCATCATTGAGAGTATTTTTTTTAAGAACAGCCCTCTGCATGACGGAGCTGCCATCATTGAGAAAAACCACATCGTGGCTACACGGGTCATTCTCCCGGTATCCAATGAGCGGCATATCCCTCTCAGATTTGGTTTGCGCCACCGCGCTGCCGTTGGGATCACAGAGCGCACAGACGCCATTGCACTGGTAGTCAGCGAGGAAACAGGCTTGATATCCTACATCAAGAACGGTGATTTTGTCATGTATAAAGACTTAACTGAATTGGCCGCACTAATAGCCGATGACCTGCTGTGAATATGGAATGCAAGAATTGTCTGAAAAGTCAAACTGCTGAGTTCAACTTTTGTCCGGAGTGCGGCGCCAAAGTAATCCGCAATCGACTGACCCTGAAAAATCTGGCTGTCGACATATTTCAGCGTTTCTTTGATATTGACAATACATTTTTAAGAACGTTCAGGCATCTTTCTGTCCGGCCCGATCTGGTCATCGACAGTTATGTAAAAGGGATTCGGCGGAAATACCTGAATCCTGTGGGCTATTTTGGAATTGCGCTGACACTCTCCGGTCTGCTGCTTTTCCTTATGCGCAAATTATTTACTGATCAAATAGATTACGATGTCATGGATCAGGGAGTAAATCCCGAGGTCATGAACAAGGTCATGAACGTGCTCTTTGATCTGAACACCTTAATATTCATCTTCTACGTACCGATCTTTGCTATTGCAGCCTGGCTTACTTTCAACAAAAAAGGATACAACCTGACGGAGTACAGCATTTTTTATATGTACATCCTGGCTCATTGGAGCATCGTATCTTTTCCCATAAGTTTGATCACCCTGATTATATCACCGGATGACTACCTGGTCATTGGCTTTCCCATGCTGTTTTTTCTCATTGTGTTTGCTATCTACGCCATGCAGAGACTGCACAGGTTTAAGACGCTTCCTCTCATCCTGAGAACACCTGTATTCACCCTTCTGGTCCTGGGAGGATATTTTGGGTTTATCGTGCTTATCTATGGGGTATTATTTCTGACGGGAGTAATTTCACTCGCAGATTTCGCACCGGTCAAGTAAAGAGATCTACTAGGCGACTTCTTCAGCCAGGAACTGGGCTTCATAGAGCTTGCTGTAGTAACCGCCTTTTTTGAGAAGTTCTTTATGCGTGCCTGTTTCTACAATTCTACCGGCATCCATGACCAGGATATTGTCTGCCTTTTTAACGGTTGCCAGTCTGTGAGCGATGATGATGGAGGTCCTGCCTTCGGTTATTTTTTCAGTAGCTCGCTGGATCAGTTGTTCGGAGTAGGTATCTACCGAAGAAGTAGCTTCATCCAGTACCAGGATACTGGGGTTACTTACATAGGCTCTCAGGAAAGCGATCAATTGTCTTTGACCACTTGAAAGCATGGTGCCCCGTTCCTTTACATTGTACTGATAACCGCCCGGAAGACTGGAGATGAATTCGTGCACACCGATCTGCCTGGCTGCATCCTCTATAGCCTCCAGCGTCACATCTTCATTCTTCAGGCTGATATTGTTGGCGATGGTATCGGCAAAGAGAAAGACGTCCTGAAGCACAATGGCGATATTTTTACGCAACGAGCCCAGTTTAAAGTCCTTCACATCAATACCGTCAATGAGAATGGAACCTGAGTCTATTTCGTAGAACCTGTTCAGTAAGTTAATTATGGTAGACTTGCCGGCGCCTGTGGCACCTACTATGGCCACAGTCTGACCCACCTTTACATCAAAGGAAATCCCGTGTAGTACTTCCTCACCCTGCAGGTAACTGAATCTCACATTGTTAAAACGGATATTGCCCAGTACGTTTTCTTTTTCCTCCTTACCGGTATCATCTATTTTACTGTCCGTATCCAAAATCTTAAACACGCGGTTGGCTGCCACCATACCCATCTGAAGCGTATTGAACTTATCGGCGATCTGTCTTAGAGGTTGAAATAACATACCCGAAAGGAGAATGAAGGCAAAGATGGTCCCAAATTCATCTACATTGAGATTGGTCACATTCTGAAGACCTCCGTACCACACAATCAATCCCACGGTAATAGACGAAACTATGTCGGCAATGGGAAAGAAAAATGAGTTGTACCAAACGGTCTTCAACCAGGCTTTTTTATGTTTTTCATTGATCTCCCTGAAATTCCTGCTTTCGATAGATTCTCTGGTGAATAACTGTACGATCTTCATCCCGGTAATCCGTTCCTGGACAAAAGAATTGAGATTGCTCACCTGGGCCCTTACATCGATAAAAGCCTTTTTCATGGCCTGCTGAAAGATACGGGTTGCATAGAGGATGATGGGTAGAACCAGGAAAACGATAAGGGCCAGTTTCCAGTTAAGAATAAGCATCACCACGGCCACCACCAGCATTTTCAGGAAATCTGCCACGATGACAAAGAAACCCTGACTAAAAATCTCACCGATCCTCTGCATATCTGCCACTGCCCTTGTAACCAGTACGCCAATGGAAGAATTGTCAAAGTACTTCATTTTAAAGCCCAACATCCGGTCAAAGAGTTTAATACGGATGTCTTTGATGACAGATTCTCCCAACCAATTAGCGTAGTAATTGAATGACAGCTGACTGATGACCTGTCCCAGTAAGACGGCAGCCATGGCCATGGTGAGGTACCATAACTTCTCTGCATCGCTTTGTTTGATGGCTCCGTCTACAATTTCACTAACGATCAGAGGGGTGACCACTGCGAAGCCAGACAATAGAATGGCGGCCAGGGCTACTCCGTAGAAAGTGAGCCTGTATGGTCTTGTATGGGCAACTACCCGTTTAAAAAGTCGGAAATCAAAAGCTTTGCCAGCGTCTTTATCCATTGACGGAAAGAATATTATTAGGGTACTGAACCCGAACCAAAGATAGTCCTTTTGCAGGTACGGAAGCGCCTGCATTCTGCCGGTCCCTGCTTTTTATAATAGTCTTAACATCTTCAACCGATATTTTGCCTTGGCCCACTTCCAAAAGGGTCCCTACGATGGCACGGACCATATTTCGCAAAAAACGGTCGGCACTTATGCGAAAGATCAAGAGATCACCCTGCCTTTCCCAGCGTGCCTCTCTAACATCACATACAAAGGTCTTTACATCGGTATTCGTCCTTGAAAAACACTCGAAATCCTTTTTGCCAAGTAGTTCGTTGGCGGCCTCATTCATCAGGTCAATATCGTATTGCGTTCTGTTGTAACAGGCCGTATCAAGCCGGAAGGGATCCTTAGATTGGGTGATCGTGTATTCATAGCTGCGCTCGGTGGCCGAAAAACGGGCATGGGCATCGTCTTGAACGCTAAAAATTTCCCCAACTGCAATATCTTCCGGAAGGAATGAGTTTAGCCTTTTCACCATAGCTGGCGGATCTATTTTTGCAGAGCTATCAAAGTGAGCATACATCTCTGCTGCATGCACTCCTGTATCAGTGCGGCCGGCAGCCACCAATTCAATATCATCTTTTAACAGATGGACAAAACAGTGTTCCATAGACTCCTGTACCGATTGGGCATTGGGCTGCTTCTGCCAGCCGTGATATTGCTTGCCCAGGTATGAAAAGCGTACAAAATATCTCAAGGGTTTGATTAATTTTGTGAACAGCAAAGATATCCCAATCTTTTTAGTTAAATCGCCCACTGACTTGCACCTCAGACTATCAGTATTAATCCATCTAAAGGAAGATCTGATCCAATGACAAAAATCCTGCTGCTTTCCGATACACACGGACATGTGGATGACCTGATCCTTAAATATGCTGCAAAGGCCGATCAGATATGGCATGCGGGAGATATCGGAGATTTAAGCGTAACCGATGCACTGGCAGAAAAAGCAACACTTGTAGCGGTTCACGGCAACATTGATCATCATTTGATCCAAAGGGAATTTCCCCTTCACCAGCGTTTTAAGTGCGAAGAAGTGGATGTTTGGATGACTCATATTGGAGGATATCCCGGTCGATATGACAGACGTGTGCGGGACGAGATCCGCCAGCGACCTCCTCAGTTGTTTATCTGTGGTCATTCTCATATTCTCAAAGTAATGAACGACAAGAATCTCAAGCTGCTGCATATGAATCCCGGTGCCTGTGGCAAGCGCGGGCTTCACAGCGTCAGAACCATGCTAAGATTTACAATCCATCAAAGCGACATCAGGGATCTGGAGGTCATTGAACTGGGGAAGAGGTAGTATACTCGAGTTAAATATCTAAGATTATGAACCATATCAACGAACATTTTAAACTGGAATGCCTGGATCATGTGGCGCTAAGGGTCAAAGACTTAGACCGGTCCGTGTCATGGTATAAACAGGTGCTGGGCTTAATGGTATATCAACCCGAAGCCTGGGGTGCATTCCCCATTTTTTTGCTTGCCGGTACTACCGGGATCGCCCTGTTTCCATCAGATCCTGAGTTGGAGATGCCAAACCGGCATCTTAAACACGTTAAAATTGACCACTTTGCCTTCCGGCTGTCGCAGGCAGATTTTGAGAAGGCGAAAAGCAGATATGATGAACTGGGTTTGAAATACCATATTCAGGATCATCACTATTTCCATTCCATGTACACGGAGGATCCGGACGGACATTTGGTAGAGCTCACCACGCTGGTGGTTCGGCCCGAAGATTTTTATCGCCTATAGTGCAAACTATTTAATAGCTAAAAACCCCGACAAGCAAAGCTGTCAGGGTTTTTCGCACTAATACTACTAAGATATCAGGTTTAACGCAAACGATCTACAGATTTTACGAGATCCTCATCCCTCTTGATAGCCCTGTTGGCCAGGACCAGAAAAACGATAGAAAAAACCGGGATCAGCATCCCAATACCCTTCTCAGGAACCTCAGTTCCTCCGGATACACTTAGTGATCTGTAAACGAAAAATCCTAGTAAAAAAAGATTCAATATGATATTCAGCCTGTTTACCACAAACTGATTTTGCCTGTTCTTGTATAATAATATACTGATCAGCGCCAGTAAAGCTACCCCGTAAAAGGCCACCGCCAGCCATCCGATCTCGTCAAAGAACACAGCACTTCCTTCAGGATTCGTCCATACGGATGCCCATTGCACAAGCACAGCGCTCAAAAGGAGCACGATCAGTAAATAAAGGCTTTGAATTCTCTGGATCACCTACTTATATTCTTTGGAACAGCAAAAATACGGGTCTTGTAACTAATTTCTGAGCATATTCGTAAAAAAATAGATGGATCAATAGGAAAATGATCAAAGACCAATTTTTTATGGAATCATGAAGGTTTAACAAATACAGCAGAGTGAATCGATTCTAATTCAAATATTTAAGGCATTAAGACGATATATTGAAAATAATTTGTAATATTGCTGCGTTATTAGTTATACCACTTACCGCTTGGGAAATCTTTCCCACGTAATACCCAAATAACAAAACACTTCTTTTTTCTAGTTAGATTAAGTATAATTTATTACATACTCAATGTTTGAGATTTCAGAATTAAAAGCTAAGAAGCTACCTGAGCTTCAGCAGATTGCAAAAGATTTAAATGTCCCCAAGTACCAAAAACTCAAGAAATTAGACCTGGTTTATCAAATTCTTGATGTTCAGGCGAGCAACCCCAAAACGGTCAGGGAAACAGTAGGTGCTATGGAAGGAAAGTCAGATCAAAAACCGCATCAGGCAGCTGAAAACAAATCAGCTGACGTGGCCTCAGCTGCAAAGGAAGACAGTGGCGGAAAGTCACAATCCGATAGCAGCCAGGGCGGAAAAACGGATCAAAAATCACAGCACAGGCAAAATCAGAATAAAAAAGACCACAGCCGATCCCAGCAAAAAGGGCAACAGTCAAAAAAATCCCAACACAGCAAGAACGGGCAGGAGAAAAAGTCCAGTAATTTTGATAAAGACCTGAAGAACAAATACAAGCAGCCCGAATACGAGTTTGACAGTATCATAGAGAGCGAAGGCGTTCTTGATATTATGCAGGACGGCTACGGATTCCTTCGTTCTTCGGACTACAACTATCTCTCATCTCCAGACGACATCTATGTGTCTCAGTCACAAATAAGGCTTTTTGGCCTGAAGACCGGTGACACGGTACTGGGAAATGTAAGACCCCCCAAAGAAGGTGAAAAATATTTCCCGCTGATCAAGGTGAATAAGATCAATGGCCTGGACCCGCAAGTAGTTAGGGACCGGGTTTCTTTTGAACACCTCACTCCCCTTTTCCCACAGGAAAAATTTAAGCTGGCGGAGCGCCAAAGTACTATATCCACCAGGGTCATGGACCTCTTTTCACCCATCGGTAAAGGCCAGAGGGGTATGATCGTATCCCAGCCCAAGACGGGTAAGACCATGCTGCTTAAAGACATTGCCAATGCCATTGCGGCGAATCATCCTGAGGTATACCAGATCATTCTACTGATCGATGAAAGGCCGGAGGAAGTTACGGACATGCAACGAAATGTTAGCGGGGAAGTGGTGGCATCTACTTTCGATAAAGAAGCAACCGAACACGTTCGGGTGGCCAATATCGTCCTCGAAAAAGCTAAGAGACTGGTAGAGTGCGGCCACGATGTGGTCATTCTCCTCGATTCCATCACACGTTTGGCCAGAGCCTACAATACGGTACAACCTGCATCGGGCAAGGTCCTCAGTGGTGGTGTTGACGCCAATGCCCTGCACAAACCCAAAAGATTCTTCGGTGCTGCGAGAAATATTGAAAATGGAGGTTCACTTTCCATCATCGCCACAGCGCTTACCGAAACCGGATCTAAGATGGACGAAGTGATCTTTGAAGAATTCAAGGGAACGGGTAACATGGAATTGCAGCTCGACAGAAGGATCAGCAACAGAAGGATCTTCCCAGCCATCGATCTGGTCAGCTCTTCTACACGTAGAGATGATCTCCTCCTGGACGACACTACGGTACAGCGTATGTGGATCATGAGAAAATACCTGGCAGATATGAATCCTGTAGAGGCCATGGAATTCATGGAGCAGCGCATCAAACAAACCAAAAACAACGAAGAATTCCTGATGACGATGAACGAGTAGGAATTTCTTGGATTATAATAATTTATAGATTGATCCCGGCCTCTGCAGAGTCCGGGATTTTTTTTTGACCTGAAGAAGTATTGGCCCCGGATTATCTGAATAATAGAATAAGTACTACATTTAAAGAAAGAAATATAGTCCTGCTCTATTTATTACAAACGCATTAATAACCTTAATCCACTTATTATGAAGAATTCAAGTAAGGCCTGTTATTTTATGGCCCTGGTTATGAGCCTAATATTAACAGCTTGCGGGGAGCAGTCGCAGCGCGAAACCTCCGCTGCTTCAGAACAGGTAGAAGCCCCAAAGCAGATTATCAGTCTCGAGGAGGCTCAATCTATGTACAAAAATTACAGTGAACGCCGAGTACCGCTGATTCAGAAATATGAGGACAGCCTGAACCGCAGTATGCGGGATACTGCAAGCTTCGATGTGGCCCGCTATACTTATTACGATTACCATACTATAAAACAATATCTGGCTTATATAGAGCAGGAAGCGGCTGCAGCCGGAGTAGAGATAAGTTCTCTTCGCTTCTACTACAGTAATTATCCTGATCAGCAAACCTTTGCTGACGGAACTCCCATCATGCATCCGAGACAGAATTCATTTTTTATTATTCCGGCCCTGAAGCAGGAAGGTGAGGATTGGGCGTTTAATATTGAAGATGCCGGAGATGGCACCAAGCGCGCTGTAATACTTCATGCAGATTTACAAGCCGTTGATGGAAAGAACATGGGCATGATCAATAATGGTCGCGATAAAGCTTATGCAGGTCATCTGATGTCCGGTCCTTCCGGTCCGGTGCCCGCTGCATTTGGCAACGGAAGTGTAGTCCTTAACCACGGCGGTGCGGCACCACCACCCTGGCAATAAAACCGAATAATCACCGGTGTTTAGGATATTTGACATATTCCTGGAGAACGCGTATCTGCCTATATATGCGATCACAGTAATTGTAGCCCTTTGGAGGTTCCCCAGGTACTACGATACGGTTTTTAAATACCTGCCGGTATTACTGACGTATACCTTTCTCAACGAAGTACTCGGTAATATCATTAAATATTTTGATGAGTACGATTTTGTGTTCAAAGATCTTCTTACCTACAACAATTGGGTCATCTACAATATTTACGATATAATTTTCTATGTGTATTTCATCTACGTTTACTGGCTGAGCACCAAGAAGGAATACGCGCGGAAAATTATTTTCGGCGGTGGGATCCTGTATCTGATCGCCGCAGTAGTCAATCCATTCCTGACCGACTTTTTAACAAGGTTTCAGATGATCTCCTATTTTACAGGAGCCTCAGTGCTTATCGCTTCCATTTTTATCTATCTGAATTACCACAAACAAAAAACCGGGAGCGTGTTCAACTCCAGGAATTTACTTTCCTGGATTAGCGCCGGAATTTTGGTATTTCTGATGGGTTATATACCCCTGATAATTTTAGGCCATCTGGAAATTGTGCCAAGGGCTGATTTCCAGATCATAAGAAGGATCCATTTACTGCTCATACTGACCATGTACAGCTGTTTTATTTTGGGATTCATCCGAATGAGCAAAAAACAAATCGTTTAGTACCATTATGAAGATTTTGATTATTGGAGGGAATGGAACCATTGGAAAGACTGTAAGGGATCACTACGCGGCCGAACACGAGGTGCTGGTGGCCGGTAGAAAGGATGGAGAACTACGCGTGGATCTCTCAGATAGTTCAAGTATTACCGCGATGTTTAAAAAAACGGGGGTGCTTGATGCTGTAGTCTGTGCCGCAGGAGAGGCCAAATGGGCTCCCTTTGACGATATGACCGAAGAGGATTTCCATATTGGTCTGAAGAGTAAACTGATGGGACAGGTAAATCTGGTGCGCATAGGCAAGGGCTTCATTTCCGAAGGAGGATCCATAACACTTACTACCGGCATACTTGCCGATGACCCGGTGCCCATGACTACCAGTGCCGCTATGGTAAACGGTGCCATTCACAGCTTTGTAAAGGCACTGGTATTGGATTTGAAAGAGAATATTAGGGTAAACGTGGTGTCCAGCGGCCTGGTAGAGGATGCGGTTTCTAAATATGAGGCCTACTTTCCGGGACACCATCCTATCTCAATGAAAAAGATGCTTAGGGCCTATATCCGCAGTATAGAGGGTAAAGGGCACGGAGAGATCATTCGTATCTATCAATAAAAAACCCTGATGATATCACCAGGGTTTTATTTACTGTAATCTATTCCGCCTTACATAGCAGCAACCTGCTTCATCAGCTTGCTCTTCAGGTTGGCCGCCTTGTTGGCATGGATGATGTTGCGCTTGGCCAGCTTGTCTATCATGCTTACCACTGCGGGCAACAGGGCTTTGGCCTTTTTCTTATCGGTCTCATTGCGAAGTTTTTTGATCGCATTTCTCGTTGTCTTATGCTGATAACGATTGCGCAATCTCACAGCTTCATTTCTTCTTATTCTCTTTAAAGCGGACTTATGATTTGCCATACTATTCTTTTATTATTCTTTGCAAGGATAATTTAAGATTGAAGTTTCAAAAATTTGACAATTTTCAATTTTCAACTTTAAATTATTCATTAAACTCGTAGCCCGTAGGGGAATCGAACCCCTGTTACCAGGATGAAAACCTGGCGTCCTAACCCCTAGACGAACGGGCCATTATTAATTGAAAATGGAAGATGGAAGATTGAAAATGAACCAACTTTCAACTTTCAATTTTCAACTTTCCATTGAACATAGGTGCCTTTTAGGCAGGTGCAAAAATACAATTATTTTTTACTATGGCAACAACGCCATTCTCTTTTTTTGAAATTGCTTAATAGGCCTTGGCAAAGAGCACGCGCTGGCTTGACGGGCGCCCGGTAACCATACATTTTCCGGCTTCTGGTTGTACTCCGTAGGGGATGCATCTGATGGTGGCCTTGGTCTCATCCTTGATTTTTTCCTCGGTTTCGTTGCTGCCGTCCCAGTGGGCTGAAATAAATCCGCCTTTCTCCTCCAGGATCCTTTTAAAATCAGCATAAGTATCTACTTCGGTGATGCGGGCTTCCCTGAAATCAGATGCTCTCTTATACAGGTTTTCCTGGATGTCTGCTAGCAGATTCTCGATTTTCTCTACGGCAGAGTCGGCCGGCACGGTCATTTTTTCCAGTGTATCCCGTCTTGCTATCTCGAGGGTTCCATTTTCCAGGTCGCGCTGTCCAATGGCGATCCGTACCGGAACACCTTTGAGTTCATACTCATTAAATTTGAAGCCGGGCTTGTGGGTATCGCGGTGATCGTATTTAACGGAAATCCCCCTGGCCTTTAGAGCTTCGCAAATAGGATTAACGCGCTCTGTAATGGCATCCAACTGATCCAGCCCCTTGTAAATAGGAACAATGACTACCTGGATAGGGGCAAGTCTGGGTGGCAAGACCAGGCCGTTATCATCGCTGTGGGTCATGATCAGGGCCCCCATGAGCCGTGTAGACACACCCCAGGAAGTGGCCCAAACATATTCCTGGTCCCCCTCTTTATTGGCAAATTTTACATCAAAAGCTTTGGCAAAATTCTGGCCCAGAAAATGGGAGGTTCCCGCCTGCAGTGCCTTACCGTCCTGCATAAGAGCTTCTATACAGTAAGTTTCCACGGCTCCTGCGAATCGCTCACTCTCTGTTTTGGTGCCCTTAATGACCGGTACGGCCATAAAATTCTCAGCAAAATCTGCGTAGATCCCCAGTATTAATTCCGCTTCGTCAATGGCTTCCTGCTCTGTAGCGTGTGCTGTATGCCCTTCCTGCCACAGAAATTCAGCTGTACGGAGGAATAATCGGGTGCGCATTTCCCAGCGTACTACATTGGCCCACTGGTTGATCAGCAAGGGCAGATCCCTGTAGGACTGGATCCATCTGCGGTACGTATCCCAAATAATGGTTTCCGATGTAGGCCTTACAATGAGTTCTTCTTCCAACCTCGCTTCCTCATCCACCACGATCCCCGAACCATCCTCTGCATTTTTGAGGCGATAATGCGTAACTACGGCACATTCTTTGGCAAAGCCTTCCACATGGCTGGCTTCTTTACTCAGATAAGACTTTGGAATGAACAAAGGAAAATAGGCATTCTCATGCCCCGTATCCTTAAACATCCGGTCTAGGCCGGCCTGCATTTTTTCCCAGATAGCAAAACCATATGGTTTGATGACCATACAGCCTCTAACCCCTGAATTCTCGGCCAGATCAGCCTTTATAACGAGTTCATTGTACCATTTGGAATAATCTTCACTGCGCTTGGTTAAATTTTTTCCCATTCAACGTACTTTGGCACAAATGTTGTGATATTGTTAACAAAAATAGCTCGGTAAAGCTAACTAATTTTAGAATGTTCAACAATATAAATTACAAGCGATGACGTATTCTATACCCCAGCCTAAAAATCTCTCGCTTCTGGCTGTTTTAACGGCCTTTTTCCTGATGAGCTCCTGTGGTTCATACAGGCAATCGTCTTATTATGATGACGATGGTATTTATCAGGAAGAACCGCGACGCACTACAGTGTACTCCAAACCTCAAAGGCAAGCGGAGACCAAAAAAGAGAGTGACGGTATTTACGATGATTATTTCAGTCAGAAGGCCGATCAGATTGATGAGTACATGGATTCTGAAATATTTACGGACATCGACGAATACAGCAGCGAAACAGAACAGGACAGTTTAGGACTGGCCGAAAAAGGAGATTATACAGACTACAGTGCCCAGGATTACAGCGGCTACGGCGGATGGGGCGAAAACGCATCCAATGTTAATATCAATGTCTACGGCGGTGGCTGGGGCGGCGGCTGGGGCTGGGGCGGCGGAATCGGCTTTGGCATCGGCATTGGCTGGGGCTGGGGCTGGGGCTATCCCGGTTGGGGCTGGGGCTATCCCGGTTGGGGCTGGGGTTATCCTGGCTGGGGCTGGGGTTATGCTGGCTGGGGCTGGGGAGGCTATCCCGGTTGGGGCTGGGGTTATCCAGGCTGGGGCTGGGGCGGCGGATACTACCCTTACTACGGTTACGGACGTTATGCCTATAACAGGAGCAGACGTGGCTACTACGGTACAGGAGCCAATGCCATAGCATATAATCAGGCTCGCGGAAGATCCAATCTCGGAACCACAGGACGCTCTGTTCGCACCAGAAATAATAGCGGGCGATCCAATCTCAGTAACGCCAATCCTAATCTGGCAAGGCGGTCATCTGCCAGATCGGCCAATGCACGTAGCGGAAGGGTAAGTGCAGATGCCATCGAACGCAACCGGGCTTACAGGTCTAGCCGAAGTACCCGGGCCGTTCCAAGATATAACAACAGTTCCAGATCTGCCCGGACGTACAGGGGCGCAGCCACCAGGAGCGGCACATATCGCCGAGGTTCATCCGGCACTGCCAGGTCTTCCAGAGGCGCTTACAGAACAGGGTCACCCAGATCTTCTACATATAACAGGAGTGGATCGCCAGCAGGCAGAAGCTCAGGATACCGCGGTTCTTCCCGATCAGGTTATTCTAGAAGTTCAGGATACCGGGGCAGCACCAGAAGCAGTCCGAGAAGTTCAGGTTACCGGAGCTCCGGCGGTAGTTACCGAAGTTCAGGAGGCTTTAGGAGCTCAGGAGGATCCTTCAGATCATCAGGCGGAGGACGTTCCGGCGGCGGAGGACGTTCCGGTGGCGGAAGAGGAAGACAATAATTCATCATCAGACATACTAAAAAAATCAAGAAATGAAAAGGATCACAACTTTCATGATAGGCTTGTTTTGTGCCGTTCTCAGCGCACAGGACATCACCGATGTGCTGAGATTCAGCCAGGAAGAGCTTTTAGGAACAGCCCGATTTCAATCGCTTAGCGGAGCCTTTGGTGCCCTGGGTGGAGACCTTTCGGCCATCAATGTCAACCCGGCCTCCAGCGCGGTGTTCAATAACGGCCAGTTTACCATGACGGGTGCGGCCTATAATCGCAAAAACGACGCAATCTATTTCGGTACTTTCCGCAATTCAAACATCACCTCCTGGAAATTCAACCAGATCGGTGGGGTTTTTGTATGGAAAGACCAGGAAAACGACTGGAAAAAGATCGCTTTGGCTTTCAACTATGACCTGGTCCGGAATTTTGATGATGAGTTCTTTGCTTCTGGTAACGGCACTGAGGGCATAGACAATTATTTTCTCAATTTTGCCGAAGGAGTTCCCTTTAGCTCCCTACTAATCAGGGATGGTGAATTTATCGAAGATGCTTATTTAAGGGTGGGGTCCACTTTGGGATTTGGTCCGCAGCAGGCCTTTTTAGGCTATTTTGGCGGTGTGATAGACCCTCTGGATGAAAATGACCCGGACGAGACCAATTATGTCTCTACGGCCACTTATAGCACAGCTACTCAGGACTTTTTCCAGTCTACAAGAGGCTACAACAGCAAATTTACTATGAACCTTTCTGGCCAATATCAGGATGTATTATACCTGGGAGGTTCATTGAATTTTAACAGCGTCTGGTACGAGAAGTTTACCCGCTTTGATGAAACCGGCTACGATCTGGGTTCTGAACTTCAATTTGTGAATTTTGACAACCTCCTAAGAACCACAGGATGGGCCTTCTCTTTCGGATTAGGAGCCATTGCCAGATTGAATGATAATGTAAGGCTGGGTGCCAGTTACCAAAGCCCCACCTGGTATGAACTGCAGGACGACCTCTCTCAGCGGATCAATTCTAATCTCGCAGACAGTGATATAGGGTTTATCGACTTTAATCTGGTTAATTTCTTTGAAAGATATACCGTAAAAACACCTTCAAAGTTTACGGGCAGCCTTGGCCTGGTCTTTGGCAAACAGGGATTGCTGAGCTTTGACTACAGCTACCAGGATATGTCACAGGCCGAATTAAGACCTCCCGGTGATCCCAGCTTTAGTGTTGTAAATACACAGATAGCCAATGAACTAGGAGCGGTTTCAAGTTTCCGGGTTGGCGGTGAGTACCGCATCAATGCTTTTAGCTTGCGAGGCGGCTACCGCTTTGAACAAAGCCCCTATAACGATGGGCTTACCATAGGTGACCTTCAAGGCTATTCAGGTGGTTTTGGATTTAATTTCGGTGGCAGCAGACTGGACTTCGCCTACAGCCGTTCTGAGCAGGATGTCAGTCAGCAACTATTCACTACCGGGATCACGACCCCGGCTTCGGTGAACCAGATCAGGAACAATTTCCTGATGAGTTACACACTTAATTTCTAAGGAATAAGGACCCCGACAGACAAATCGGGGTTTTTTTATCGCTTGAGGGTAAAGTGGGTTCGGATGACATTGGCCACTAAAGCCCCGTTCTCATCTCTTTCGTATTCCAGCCTGAACCAGTAATCCGATGATGGCATGGGCCTACCATTAAAGGTGCCGTCCCAGCCAATCGTATTCTCATCGAGTTGTTTCAGCAGTTTGCCATATCGGTCGAAGATAAATACCGTGGGGTCAGTGAGCGTCTCTATTCCCAGTACATTCCAGGCATCGTGTATTCCATCGCCGTTTGGTGTAAAAAATTTGGGATAGCCCACTACCAGGAAAGGAATGGGTTCTGTGGTACCGCATCCGTTCAGATCGTTGATGATCAAAGTGTTTTCCCCAGGCGGCACATCCACGAATATGGGTGAAGGCTGAAATTCTCCCCCGTTAATCGCGTATTCATAGCTGCCATTGCTGGCCATGAAAACCTCTATAATATTATTATCCGATAAATCATCGATGACATCGATCCTGTCCAGTACGGGCGGACCGAAGAAGGTGATCAGAATATCGTCTGTTATGGTTGTTGCGAAAGTGGTCTGAATCTCCACGAAATACCGGCCAGAATTAGGGCTGGTTACCACATAGGTTGTGGCAGTGGGTCCTGAAGCCAGGTTGGGATCGTCAATTACTCCGTCATCATCATAGTCTACAGACCAGGTGACATTGGCTATATTGGGGCCGGCAGGCGAGTTCTCAGCACTGAGTGTTATATCCGGATCTCCTTCGCAGGCAATGATATCCAGACCCAGGAATTCGTCCCTGAGCGTACAATCCAGGGCCGTATTCTGATCGGCATCTACTGAACTCCCTGTAAACGTGAGCATAAAAGGTTCGGGGTCCCCGTTAAAATTGGTGTTGAAATTATTGATAAGCAGGTAATATACCTCGCCCTGAAGCACGTCTATCCATTCATCATAAGTATTCTGATTCCCAGTAAGCGGAGGCTGGCCTACCTGCCCGTTCTCAGGGTTTACCCCTACCCCTGTAAAATCCGTATCATTCACCTCATAATTACATCGTATGGGCTGGGCCGTACCATTGCTGATACTGGCACAGTCTACATCGGGTCCGTAAAGCGCAAAATCCCACTCGGCAGTGATGGTCGTGCCTGTGGAGGGAAGGGCCTGAATATCAAAACCAATCTGGCCGTCTGTGCCAGCCCTGAATACGTACCAGGAAGTATTGTTTTCAATATTGGCGGAGGCCACACTACCTTTTTCAAGACATCCGGATTGCCTGATCACATTGGGATCAAAATCCTCAATATCGCCCAGGCCATCAGCCTGAGACATGATAGGAGCATCTGCACAGACAGGAATGGAAGTCCGGCAATCAGGAGAGTTCTGCGCTCTGATCCCCAAAACCATGAGAAAAACAGCGCAAAATGTACATTTTAGTGTTCGCATAGAGGGCGCGGGGATAACTATCTTCTTTTAATCTATAGTATAACTCCCGGAGCGCCGATTTAGTATGTTAAAAATGACTTTTTCGACACATGGTCGAAACCTTTTCCTACGTTTATTTCTTAGGTTGACTTAGCGCCTGAGCGAGAAGTGGTTACTGAGGTATTTAGCCTCTACTCGTTGGCCCTGTGTATCCAGGTAAGTAAGCTGAAACCAGTAGTCCGTTGAGGGCAATGCACGGCCGTTGAATGTACCGTCCCAACCGCTGCTGTTACCGTCTAATTGCTTGATGAACTTGCCGTAGCGGTCAAAGACACTGACTATGGGCTCTTCAAGAGTATCGACCCCTTCAATGTGCCAGCGATCATTGGCCCCGTCGCCGTTGGGAGTAAAAAACTTGGGATATCCCACTACGGTGATCGTATCACTGACCTGGCCACATCCGTTAAGATCATTGATGGTGATGGTGTGCAGACCTGGGGCTACATCGGTAAATATATTGGAGGCCTGAAAGGGTCCTGAATCCAGTTGGTATTCAAAATCACCGCTAACACCGGCTATCACTTCAACGGTATTGCTGTCTTGCAAGCCTTCGATCAATACCTCACTAATGGTTGGAGTTAGGGAAACTACCACGTTTATGGAAGCCACCGTGCTGCATGTGAGTCCGGATTGACTGTTGCTGATGGTGAGTTCATAGGTTCCTGCTTGGGAAACGGTGATCGACGGACTGCTTTGGCCGCCGTCCCAGCTGTACGTATAGCCGGGATTTGGACTGCTTTCGCCTATCAGTACACCACTGCTGTCTTCACATACAAATATTTCTGTAGGGAAGGAGATCATGGGTGATTCTACAACAGTGAGATCAAAACTCTCACTGGCATCATAGCAGTTGGGATTGGTGCTGGAAGTTGCCCTGACATAGATCGTTTCCGTTCCCGCAATCAGCGCATATTGGCTGGGGAGGGCGTTTGCACCGCTATTCGCATCTGCTGCAGATTGATGATAGCTAATCAGTACTTCATCCGGATCTTGTGAACCCAGCGCTTCACCGTCTTTCGAACTCAGGTCGAAATAGCCCAATTCCGAACAGACGGTTTCATCAGTAATACTTTGAGTTACCGGTGCAATGCTGAATGCCACCTGAACATCACTGATGATATTGCCACTGGCGGTCACCACCTGTACCCGGTACATAGCTGAGACCGTAACCGTTAAGGTTGGATTGGTCTCGCCGCTTATAAGTTGAAATCCACTACCTGTATCCCTGTACCAGTTATAGCTAAGCGCGCCGGCCGTGGTGGCGTCTAATTGTACCGTCTGGTTGTCACATGCGGCCAGGGGCGGTCCCAGTAGATTATTGATGATGGAGCAATCCAGGGCATCGTTCGGATTGGTGATGAAGATATCCCCGGTAAACTGAATGGAAAAACCCGAATTCGTATTACTGAAATTATTGATCAGCAGGTAGTAGTCCTGTCCGGGTTCAACTTGCAGCCAATCTTCATAGAGAACGGTACTTGTACTTCCGGTGGGGTCTTCCCCTACACCCATAAATGCTTCTTCATCCTGGTTGTCGAAGAAATTACATCGAACCGGGTCTCCCAGGTTGTTGCAATCACTGCTCTGGTACAAGGCAAAATCCCAGTCCTCGGAGGTGTCAAATCCAATATTGAAACCCAGTTGTCCCGAGGCACCGGTACGGAAGCGGTACCAGGCAGAATTAGACTCTATGGCGCCAGAGAGGGTTTGTTCCAGGCAACCGCTCGTAAAAGCCCCGTTGAAATCATCGATACCATAGCCCTGGGTGCCTCCATTGGTTGGTGTATTGTTGCAAATGGGGATGGCATTGGTACAATCAACAGCAATCTGCCCGTAAGACCAAGAGCCACAGAATAATAGCGACAGCAATAAGGCAAGGCAGAGCTGTTTCATAAACAGATTCGGGAATTGAGGTACATAAAATTAATTCCGGGCCGCTCTTAACACTAATTTATGTTGTGTATTGCCTGAATACGGCCATAAAGTGCCATTTTATGTATATCTTTGGCCTTTGTTAAAGGCATAAAAGGATGAAATTTGACAGCACCTTGGAAGAGCGCTTTGAGGCCATGGGAAATGACCATGTCTCCTCATCCGGAGAGACTCCATTGCGCGAAGACGCTTTCGTGTTAAGTGACGAGGATAAAATTGAGCGCATCAGGGAAAATGTACACGAGATCATGCTGACCCTGGGGCTGGATATGACTGATGATAGCCTTAAAGGCACCCCGGACCGCGTTGCAAAAATGTATGTAAAAGAATTATTTGGTGGCCTTCATCCTAAGCGCAAACCCAAAGCATCCACTTTTAAGAATAAGTACAAATACGGCGAGATGTTGGTAGAGAAGAACATCACGGTACACTCTACCTGCGAACACCACATGCTGCCCATCGTTGGAAAAGCCCACATAGCCTATATTTCAAATGGTACGGTGGTGGGTCTATCAAAGATGAACCGCATTGTTGATTACTACGCCAAGAGACCGCAAGTTCAGGAAAGGATGAATATCCAGATCGTCAAGGAGCTGCAGCGGGTCCTCAACACAAAAGATGTGGCCTGTGTTATAGATGCCAAACATCTATGCGTTAACTCCAGGGGTATCCGCGACGTAGAGAGCAGCACAGTGACGGCCGAATACGGTGGAAAATTTAAAGAAGAGGCAGTACGCCGGGAATTTTTGGATTACATCAATCTGGACACCAATTTTTAATCGTCTCCGTCTGAATGCAGCTTTATAAATCCCAGCAGCTCAGAGTTCACAATTCATTATCCGGTAAAAAGGAGATATTCGAACCCATTAATGAGGGTCATGTAGGCATGTATGTCTGCGGGCCAACCGTCTACAGTAATGTACACTTGGGGAATTGCAGGACTTTTATGTCTTTTGACATGATCTTCCGCTATCTGAAGCACCTCGGTTATAAAGTCCGCTATGTGCGGAATATCACGGATGCCGGTCATTTGGAAGACGATGCCGGGGAAGGAGAGGATAAAATTGCCAAAAAGGCCCGTTTAGAACAGATAGAACCTATGGAAGTGGTTCAGCGCTATACGGTAGACTTTCATCAGATCCTTCAAAAATTCAATTTCCTTCCTCCAAGCATAGAACCTACAGCCACGGGCCATATTATCGAGCAAATAGAGATCATCAAGGACATCCTGGCCAAAGACCTGGCCTACGAGGTAAACGGTTCTGTTTATTTCGATGTAAAAAAGTTCAACGAACATAACCATTACGGCAAGCTTAGCGGACGGAAGCTGGAAGACATGATTGCCAATACCCGCGAGTTGACCGCACAGGACGAAAAGAAAAGCCCACAGGACTTCGCGCTCTGGAAAAGAGCAGAACCTCAGCACATTATGCGCTGGCCCTCTCCCTGGGGCGATGGCTTCCCCGGCTGGCACCTGGAATGCACGGCCATGAGCACTAAATACTTAGGGGAAACCTTTGACATACACGGAGGGGGAATGGATTTGAAATTCCCTCACCACGAATGCGAAATTGCCCAGGCTGAAGCTCGATTTAATCAAAGTCCGGTCAAATACTGGCTTCATGCCAATATGCTTACCCTAAACGGAAAGAAAATGGCCAAGTCTACCGGGAATAATATTTTGCCGGATGAGATATTCACCGGTGAGAACAATATTCTCAGCAAGGCCTTTGCCCCTACAGTGGTTCGCTTTTTTATGATGCAGGCCCATTATACCAGTATTCTGGATCTTAGCAATGACGCACTTTTGGCCTCCGAAAAAGGCTATAATAAATTGATGGAGGCCATAGATAGTATGGACCACCTTCCTGAGGGAGAAAAATCAGATATGGATGTTGAATCGTGGAAGCAGAGTTGCTATGACGCCATGAATGACGATTTCAATACGCCGGTACTGATTGCCCAGTTATTTGAGGCGGTCAAACACATCAATCTGATCAAAGAGGCTAAGGAAATGATCAGCGGGGAAGATCTGGAGACCCTGAAATCTGTTGTGAACAACTTTGTATTTGAAGTTTTAGGCCTGGAAAGAAAGCATGAGAACGATTCGGATTCAAACACACTTTCAGGTGTTATAGAACTACTGATTGAACTGCGGAACCAAGCCAGGCTGAATAAAGATTTTGCCACTTCGGATAAGATCCGTGATCAATTGCTGGAATTGGGAATTCAGTTGAAAGACGGAAAGGAAGGCACCACCTTTAGCCGATCCTGACCCCGCTTCAGGTTTTTAACCGGAAGCAGACCAAGCGCCAAATGAGAAAAATCCTGATAGCACCTTTCATTTTTTTGGTGAGAATTTATCAAAAACTGATCTCGCCCCTACTGCCGGCCAGTTGCAGATATACGCCCACTTGCTCTCACTACACCGTGGAGGCTCTTCAAAAACACGGCCTTTTCAAAGGAGGATGGCTGGCTGTAAAACGCATTGCAAGCTGCCATCCGTGGGGAGGCAGCGGATATGATCCCGTGCCCTGATTTTATTTAAAAACCTGCGCCCTACCCCAGATTCTATTTTACTATCTTAGCCCCTCAAAATTTTATCAATGTACTTTCTTGGCATTACCTGGAATCCCAACGACACCCTTTTTGCGTTAGGACCTCTGCAAGTCAAATATTACAACCTGCTATGGATCATAGCCTTTGCCGTGGGCTGGTATTTAATGAAGCGGATTTTTGACAATGAGCGTAAAACCAGTCAGCAATTAGACGCCCTCTTTATTTACACCGTGGTAGCCACTATGCTGGGTGCACGATTAGGCCATGTATTTTTTTACGACTGGGACTATTATAAGGACCACCTGGCAGAAATATTACTGCCCATCCGGGAAAGAACGGGAAGTTCGCTTTTTGGCCTGATCAACGGTTATGAGTTTTCAGGATTTAGCGGGCTTGCCAGCCACGGCGCCGCCATTGGTGTCATCATAGGCATGTACCTGCTAACCCGAAAATACAAGGACCTCAATTTGCTTTGGGTCCTAGACCGGGTGGTCATACCGGTAAGCTTAGGCGCTTTTATGGTCAGGCTGGGAAACTTTTTTAACTCCGAGATCAATGGTAAAGTCACCGACAGTTCCTTTGCTTTTGCCACCCGCTTTGTAAGGGATTCAGACGATATGCCTGCTTACAGGGCTTTGCAGATCACCGGTGAGGATACAGTGGATGCAGCCTATAAGGCCTTGGAACACAAGGCGGAATTTGCCCAATACCTGGAAGCGATCCCGTTCAGACATCCGGCTCAAATGTACGAAGGGGTTGCCTATATATTTGTATTTCTGATCCTGTACTGGTTTTACTGGAAAACGGATTACAAGAATAAAAAAGGTTTTTTATTCGGCCTTTTCCTCATCCTTCTGTGGACAATCCGATTCTTTGTCGAGTTTGTTAAAAAGAGCCAGGGCGGTTTTGAAGAATCGCTTGGATTGTTGTCTACGGGCCAGTGGTTAAGCATTCCGTTTATAATCATCGGTCTGTACTTTGTATTCAGGCCTTCATCAAATAGCGAAAACAAATCCTGATCCAATGAGATCAAATTATATATTGTTCTTTTTTGCTGCCTTATTGTTGATATCCGGCTGCAAAGAGGCTCCGCCCAAACAGGCCATTGAAACCCCGGAGATCAGTTTTACCAAGGAAGGTGAACTAAGTATCTACAGAGCTGGCACCGATTCCCTGCTGGTCAATTTGGATATTGAAATAGCCGATACGGAATACGAAACGCAAACCGGATTGATGTACCGTTCAGGCATGCAGGACAACCAGGGTATGTTCTTTGTTTTTGAAGAAGCGGGATGGCATTCATTCTATATGAAGAATACGGAGTTTGCCCTGGATATATTCTTTATAGACGAGGATTTCAGGGTTCGCACCATACGCGAAAACGCCCAGCCACTGGACGAATCCGGTATTTCGTCAGGAGGTCCTATCCAGTATGTGCTGGAAGTAAATGCAGGCTTGCGGGACCGTTGGGGAGTTTCAGTGGGCGACAGCCTGGTTTTGGAACGCAAGTAATCTTTGAAAACAAAAAGTGAACTTATTGTTAGACGGTCAGGAATCTGCACGGCTTTACTACAGGAAAGTCCGGGAAAGCGACTTTGACTCCTGGCTCCCATTTCATGAAGAACCCAGAAGCATGCAATATTTTGCGGGCGATCCCGGTTCGCCAGCGGAAGCATGCAGAAAGTGGTTCGACAAAGTTTATCACCGGTACAACAATGGCCTGGGCGGTCTTAACGCCCTGATCTCGAGAGAAAACGGAGAATTTATTGGTATGTGCGGCTTGCTAATTCAGACCGTTGATGGCATAGAGGAGCTGGAGATCGGATATTCCATCCTCCCCAAATTCTGGGGCAAAGGCTATGCCAGTGAAGCAGCTATCAGGTGCCGGCTGTTTGCCGAAGAAAATCAATTACG
>JBPEXP010000350.1:0-14665 GCA_052031475.1 Flavobacteriaceae bacterium
CGATTACGCGGCCATCCGGGTAGTACGAAGCAAGAATTTCCTGATCCAGAACGTAGTGCTTGAGAAATTGTTCTTTGGCATCTATATCGAAAAATCAGGTCCCGGCAGGATTTACAACAACAAGATTACAGGTGACGCCAGGGACGAATACAACTCGGGCAACGGGATACAGCTCTGGTATTCCAAAAATGTAGAGGTAGACCGGAATACCGTAAGCGGAACCAGAGACGGCATTTACCTGGAGTTTTCAGATTTTATTCGTATTAAGAACAATATAAGCAGGGACAACCTCAGATACGGCCTGCATTTTATGTTCTCTAATGACGATGTATATTCGGCTAATACTTTTGAAAACAACGGGGCGGGAGTGGCCGTTATGTTTTCCAGAAGGATCAGGATGGTGGATAATATTTTCCGGAAGAACTGGGGGACGGCTTCTTATGGCATGCTGTTGAAAGAGATCAACGATGCGGAAATTACAGGCAATACTTTTGAACAAAATACGGTGGGGATCAATATTGAGGGTTCTAACCGTATCGTTTATGAGCGCAACAATTTCAGGAACAACGGCTGGGCCATTAAAGTACTGGGAGCCTGCTATACCAATAAGTTCACCCGAAATAACTTTTTATTCAATTCCTTTGACATTTCCTATAACAGCAATATCAACGATAATATCTTTACCCAGAATTACTGGAGTGCGTATTCAGGCTATGACCTGGACAGGGATGGCATAGGCGATGTACCGCACCGGCCGGTCAAGCTCTTTTCATACATTGTTAACAGAACACCTGAAACCATCGTATTGCTGCGGAGTCTCTTTATGGATATCATCGATTTTTCCGAAAAAGTATCACCCGTCTTCACGCCGGACAAGCTGGTAGACGAACAACCCAGAATGAAAAGAATCTAATGGTAACAATAAAGGATCTGCATAAGAAATTTGGAAAAAACCATGTTCTGGAGGGGATCGACCTAAAAATCGACCAACCGGGAATATACGCAATCCTGGGCCCGAATGGATCCGGTAAGACTACGCTGATCAAGAGTATTCTCGGAATGGTCATCCCCGATAAAGGCCTGATAGAAGTACTGGGCAAAAATGTCAGAAATAATTGGAAATACAGGGCAGAATTGAACTATCTGCCTCAGATTGCCAATTTTCCAAATAACCTGAAGGTTTCAGAATTGTTGGGAATGATCAGGGACCTCAGGGGAAGGGCGACCGAAGAAGTAAAATTGATCGAACTGTTCGGACTGGAACCCTTTTTGGATAAGAAACTTGCCAACTTATCAGGCGGCACGAAACAAAAAGTGAATATCGTCATTGCGTTTATGAGCAGCAGCCAACTGCTGATCCTGGATGAGCCCTCAACGGGACTGGACCCCAATGCCCTCTTATCATTGAAAAAGTTGTTACTGGAAGAGCGCAAGAAAGGGAAGACCATTCTGATCACTACCCATATTATGCAGTTTGTGGAGGAAATGGCCGAAGAGATCATCTACCTGTTGGAAGGGAATATCTACTTCAGGGGGAGTATTGCAGAATTGGTGAAAACTACCCGGCAGGAAGATTTTGAACACGCTATTGCGCACATATCTAAAAGCCAGGCACATGTTTAAGATCTTAAAATACAGCTTTTACGACCTGGTGCGAAGCAGCTGGAGCTATGTCTACCTCCTTTTTTACCTGGCCCTCGGCTTTACCCTGCTCTTTCTGAACAATGACCTGAGCAAGGCGGTCATCACCATGATGAATATTATTGTAGTACTTGTTCCGCTTATAGGGACCGTATTTGGCATCATGTATTACTACAACGCCCGCGAATTCAGCGAACTGCTCATTTCACAACCCATCAAAAGGTCATCCATCTTTCTGGGTCAATATCTGGGGGTGGCCCTCTCATTGACCTTCAGTCTTATAATCGGACTTGGACTACCCTTTGTCCTTTACGGACTTTTTAAGAGTCCCGCCATCCTGGATTTTGTCATGCTGCTCTATGTAGGGGCCTTTTTGACCTTTATTTTTACCGGACTTTCGCTGATCATCGCCATTTCCAATGAAAACAGGATCAAAGGTTTTGGCTTTGCCATTCTTATGTGGCTGTTCTTTGCGGTGCTATACGATGGAATATTCCTGCTTTCACTGATTGCCTTTGAGGAATATCCACTGGATAACTTTTCGCTGGTTGCCACGATGTTGAATCCCATAGATCTGTCTCGAACCCTCATCTTATTGAAACTCGATATCTCTGCGCTAATGGGCTATACCGGGGCCGTCTTTAAATCGTTTTTCGGCACCGGAATGGGATTAGCGCTTTCTTTCTTGATGTTGGTCCTATGGACGGTTTTACCTTTGTTTATCTATCTCGGCAAAGCCCGAAAAAAAGATTTCTGAGGACCATTATTCCACGATCGGTATGACAAAGTCTTTGTAAAATCCTCTGGATGGATGTTTTTTGGTCTGCAGCACGATTTTCCCAGGGTGCTGGTGTATAATTTGTAGAATAGTATTCTTTCTGGCTTTATAGGGATTGTTCTTACCCCAGGCTACCAGAATGATATCCGAATCCCTGATGGCAGATCTTATGAATTGATCATTTTTTGAGCCTATGTAGTGATCACAGCCATCGAAGCCATGTTTCTGCACGTAGGCAAACTGATTGACCACGGTCATCTGTTTTACTTGACTGAATAGAGAATTGCCCTTCTCAAAAATCAATCTTTCGAGAAACTGTACAGATTTGTCTGCCTGTCTTTCATCGGCATCACTGGGATTTTGCATGATCACACAAACAGATCTGCCGGGCTTAGCAATGTTTTTCGTGACAGATAAACTATAGCGGTACTTCCTGTCTTCGGAAAAATAGGCCTGCACCTCCAATTCCGGGCGGTGTGTATATCTCACAACTCAATTATTAAATTTCTCCTATAATGCCCAATGCCATCTCTGCCATTTGGCCGAAGTCTCGCTCCCTTTCTTCAAAAGTGCAATGTTCGTCTGTGACTTTGGAATCTGAGATGGTCAGTATACTTAAGGCTCTAACGCGGTTTTGAGCTGCTACGGTATACAGGCCTGCCGTTTCCATCTCAGCACAGAGAACGCCATAGGATGCCCAGAGCTTGTAACGTTCAGGGTCTTCATTGTAGAATTTGTCTTCAGAAAGTACGTTCCCGGCTTTTATTTGTATGCCCTTCTCATCAGCATAATTTACTGCTCTTTTAAAAAGATCGAAATCCGCTGTTGGCGCATAGCTTTGCATATTAAAAGTGGCCTGATTGATGGCAGATGAGGTAGAAGCCGCCATGGCCAGTACCAGGTCTCGTATCCGAATGTCTTTCCGGTAAGACCCTGCCGTGCCTACGCGGACTATTTCTTCAACGCCGTAATCTTTAATGAGCTCGTTAATATAGATCAGAGCGGAGGGGACTCCCATACCACTGCCCTGTACGGAAACCCGCTTACCCTTGTAAGTGCCGGTAAATCCGAGCATGCCGCGAATTTTGGAATAACAGAATACATCATCCAAAAATGTTTCAGCGATCCATTGGGCCCTCAATGGGTCTCCCGGCAGCAATACGGCTTTTGCGATCTCGCCTTTTTTGGCATCTAAATGTATGCTCATTTTCAGATGATTTTAACCCCTGATGAAGTGCCCAGCCTGGCCACGCCCATTTCTATGTATTTGTAAGCGGTTTCACGATCCCTGATCCCGCCTGAAGCCTTGATCCTGATGCGGTCTGCCACGGCTTCTTTCATCAGCGCAACATCTTCAAATGTAGCACCTCCTCCTCCAAATCCGGTAGAGGTTTTCACAAAATCCGCACCAGAGGCAACTACAATTTCACATGCTTTTTTCTTTTCACCATCATCAAGATAAACCGCCTCAATGATCACCTTGAGGATATGCTTACCTATGGCAGATTTGATCCTGGATAATTCTTCCTGTACCTCTTTAAATTTACCGGATTTAAACCAGCCGATATTCATAACCACATCAATTTCGTCAGCACCATGATTTACACAATATAGGGCTTCCTCAATTTTAAGCGGTGTAGCCATGGCGCCCAGCGGGAATCCGCAAACACCCGCAAGTTTTACATCAGTTCCTTTGATGGATTCCGCAGCCACTTTAATATAAGATGAATTTACACAGACCGCGTAAAAACCATAGGTCTTAGCCTCTTCACAAAGATTCCTTATATCCGCCTCTGTAGCTGTGGGCTTCAAAAGTGTATGGTCTATGTATTTTTCAAGTTTCATTGGATCATTCTCTTCCAAAGCGTTCAAAAGCCGCACGGTCCAGGGCTTCCTGATGATCTGGGTGGGCAATGGATACCAGTGCCTTTGCCCTCTCATAGAGGTTTTTGCCAAAGAGATTGACTACACCGTGCTCTGTAACCACATAGTGCACATGGGCCCTGGTAGTAGTTACGCCGGCACCCTGTTTAAGGATGGGCGTGATCTTGGAAATACCCTTGCCGGTCACCGAGCTGATCGCTATGATAGGTTTGCCACCTTCTGATATCGTAGCTCCTCTTATAAAGTCCATTTGACCCCCAACACCTGAAAACTGGCGGGTACCTATGGTATCTGCACAAACCTGCCCCGTGAGGTCGATCTCTATAGCACTGTTTATAGCGGTAACCTTAGGATTCCTCGCAATAAGACTGGTATCATTCGTATAAGCCGCTTCCTTAAAATGCACCAGCGGATTATCGTCTACAAAATCGTAAAGTTTTTGCGAACCGGCGGCAAAAGCGGTCACAATTTTATTGGTTTTGATCTCTTTTTCCTCGCCTGTTATATTTCCATTCTCTACAAGTTCAAGAATTCCGTCCGAGAACATCTCGGTATGTACACCAAGCCGTTGATGATTTTTCAAATTGGTCAGGACGGCATTGGGAATATTACCGATTCCCAGTTGAAGTGTGGCTCCGTCTTCTATAAGTTCTGCTACGTTATGACCTATTTTATATTCCAGATCAGATATTTCACCCATGGGATGACGGTGGATCGGTTCGTCAACTTCTATGGCAAGATCAATCTTGTCTTTATGGATAATACCGTCACCATGAGTTCTCGGCACCTGGGGATTTACCTGTGCGATGACCTTTTTTGCTTTTTGGACAGCGGGCAAGGCGATATCTACAGATACTCCAAGGGAGCAGTAGCCGTGGGCGTCAGGTGGCGAAACCTGTACCACAGCCACATCGAGTGGCAATATATCCCTTCTGAAAAGCAGATGGATCTCGCTGAGGAAGATAGGTATATAATCGCCCTGGTTGGTATTGACAGCCTTCCGAACATTTCCACCAACGAAGCAGGTGTTGATCTTGAAGGCTTTTTTATAGGGCGCCATGGCATATTTTACTTCCCCTTCCGTGTGGATAGAAATGATCTCTACATCTTTTAGTTCCTCATAGCGCTCACAGATGTTGTTGATCAATGTATTGGGGGTCATGGCGGCACCTTGTAGAAAGATCCGGTCCCCGGATTTAACTACGGCGGCTGCCTGGGCAGCACTCACTATTTTCATATCTGATTATGTAATTATTCAATAATATTTTTCAATGATTGTGGCATTCCACCGTACTGTTGTGCATCCCCTGGGTGACTTTTGGAGACACGTAGGGGATACCAAGCCCCATACCCCTGAGGATAAAAAGTAGTCCGATAATAACCACAAAAACGGGTATCAGCCTGCGGATCCTTTGCCGGAATGACAACTTGATCGCTTTGCTGAAATAGATGGCAAGAGTCATCAGCGGAATAGTCCCTGCTCCAAAAATAGCCATATACAGGAATCCACGTTCCGGACTACCCATGGCCGCAGCGCCAACCACAGCCATATAGACCAGTCCGCAAGGTAAAAAGCCGTTAAGGAAGCCTATGCTTAGAAAAGCGTCCGCAGTTTTCTTTTTGAAAGTGGCACCCAGGCTCTCCTTCAAAAACTGTACTGCACGGTAGATCGGGGCCGCCGGTCGTATTTTAGCCAGTTTTTGCAAAGGAAAAACAACCAGGACGATCATCAGAACACCTGCTGTGATAGAAAGGGCCTGCTGGGCTCCAAACATCTGGAGGCCACTGCCCATCAGCCCGAAGAGTGCACCCATAGTACCATAGGCCAATAGTCTGCCGGAATGATAGAGCGATGTCTGAAAAAGACTTCGCATTTTATGGTCGCGGTCTACAGGCAGCATAAAGGCGATGGGACCGCACATGCCCAGGCAATGCAAACTTCCCAATAGTCCCAGTATAAATGCAGAATACAGCATTATTAGTAATTAATACTTTCCTTAACCAAATACTCTTTTCCCATATGTTTCCAGCGGATCTTTATGTCCCAGCGACCACCCAACAAACGATCGTCAGGTATGAGCAAATGTGAATTGGATAAACCTATTTCTAAGTTGAAATCCAAGTGTTTATTGGATGGTCTGTAAAGGGACATGCTAGCTTTTACATTATGTTTCCTGACCACTTCAGGTATTTCAATACTCAGGCCCTCGTCGGTCTTTTGAAACTTAAACTCCGCCCCGAGTGAGTTCATATTTGTAAGGGCATTAATTTCCTGCTGATATTGGAGCTCCTCCTGGTAGTATTCTTCGGTAACCAATTGGTGATTGGCCTGGTGGTCTGTACTGGCGATGACCACGAAATAAAGGATAAAGCCTATGAATCCTACAAATGCAAGTACTATTGCTGTTCCCCAGTTGATCTTCATAACATCATTAATTTTACTATCATAGTTTAATTATAAGTCCTGGGGGCCAGAAACCTTGCCGAAGTGGTTTCAACAAGATCACTCCCGCTATAGACCCCGATCTTCAATTTATCTTTGTCTCCTTTCAAGCCCGAATTATTGATTTCAATAAAGAGCGTTCCTTCGGTCAATTGCTGGGCAGGAACCCTGAAGTTCTCCCCGGTGACTACCTGGATGGTCCCGCGATGAGACAACAACTTAAAATTCACATCTGCAATATCTTCATTGGTCTTATTGATGATCTTATAGGTATAGACATTGCTGATAATATTCCCTTCCTTGCGTTCGTAAAGCTGGCCGGGTAATCGCAGAATATTGGCTTCCAGGTCGTTGCGGAGGAACATCATACCGATCAATACACCGATGAGTATCGTTAACACAGCGGTGTAGCCTTTAAGCCGGGGCGTGAAAGTAAATTTAGATTTCTTCACAATATTGTCTTCGCTGGCGTATCGGATTAACCCCTTCGGCTTGTTGATCTTCTCCATGATGGTATCGCACTCGTCTATACAGGCGGTGCAGTTCACACATTCAAGCTGGGTTCCGTTCCTTATATCTATTCCTGTAGGGCAGACGTGTACACATTGAAAACAGTCTATGCAATCCCCGTGTCCGAGAGCATCGCGATCTTCGTTTTTTCTGAACTTCTTTCTGCCGTTCTCGCCCTCACCCCGCTTGTGGTCATAGGCCACTACAATGGATTTATTATCGAGCAGCACACCTTGCATACGGCCATACGGGCAGGCAATAATGCACACTTGTTCCCGGAACCAGGCAAAAACAAAGTAGAATACACCGGTAAAGATCAAGAGGGATACAAAGGTGCTCCAGTGCGCTGCCGGACCGGCGGTCACATATAGGAGCAGTTTGTCTGTTCCAATCAGGTAGGCCAGAAAAAGATTGGATATAAGGAATGAGATGAGGAAAAAAACGATCCATTTGCTAACTCTTTTTCGGATCTTTACGGCATTCCAGGGCATTTTTGCCAGGCGGATCTGGGCTCCGCGGTCTCCCTCTATCCAGTATTCGATCCTTCTAAAGACCATTTCCATAAAAATGGTCTGGGGGCACATCCAGCCACAAAAGATCCTTCCATAAGCCACTGTAAAGAGAGCGATAAAGATGACACCGATGATCATGGAGATTACGAAGAGGTGAAAATCCTGTGGCCAGAACGGGAAACCGAAAATATTGAACCTGCGCTCCAGCACGTTGAACATCAGGAACTGGTTGCCATTTACCTTGATCAAAGGGGCTGCAAACAGAAAGATCAGCAGGCCGTAACTAACCCATTTGCGATACTTATAGTAGCGTCCGCTGGGTTTTTTCGGAAAAATCCAGGCCCGCTTGCCCTCCTCATTGATCGTCGCTATGGAATCCCTGAATTTTTCGTCCATTGTATTCTCTACCTATTAATGATGAGCCTCTAATTGCTTACCACTGAAGCAGAATCAATCTCCTGCTCCGGAATGTCTTCCGACGGGCTTGGCTCTGAAGGCGCTGCATCAGGATCAACCCAGAGATCACCTTCCGGCGCTTTGGGATTGGCTGGCGTAGTTCCCTGGAAAGTGAGCAGGTAACTGGATACCTGGGCCATCTCGGCAGGTTTTAAGGTCTGTTTCCAGGCCACCATACCCTTTCCGGCCCTTCCTCCTTCTGACACTGTATTGAAGACATTCTTGATACCCCCACCGAGGATCCAGTAATCATCGGCCAGATTGGGGCCGATACCACCACCCCCATCAGCCATATGACAGACCACGCAATTGGTTTCAAAGATGGCCTTGCCTGCGCTGAGATCAGCAGCGTCTGTAAGCAGTATCACCGAGTTGACATCCACCAGGTCCTTGGCCGTCTTTTTGTATTCTTCGATCGCGGCTTCGGCTTCCGCCACTTCCATTTCGTATTCCAGGTCCTGGTCATAGCCTCCAAATATGTGGAAACGAGCCATATACACTACTCCAAAAATGATGGTCGCGTAGAAAAGATAGACCCACCACGGGGGAAGCTTGTTATCCAGTTCCTTGATGCCGTCATAGTTGTGGTCCAGTATGATCTCACCTTCTTCTTCTACCGGTTTCGACCCCAGTAATTTCAGATACATTCTTTGAAACCAGCTCCATATACCACCCTCTGATTTGGCTGCCAGGTATCGCTCCTTAGCCTCTTCAGACAGGGTCTGGAACATCACATTCTCTATGGATTTCAGGATGATTTCAATGGCGATAAGGATGAGCAGTACCAACAGCAGGAAGAACTGCGTGATGGGATATTCCATAAAGGCCGGTTTGTCTCCGGAATCGATGGAGAATTCCATCAATGCCATCACAAGGAAGAATAGTACAGGGATCCTGATCCACCAGGGCGTTGAGTTTTTCATTGTTCGTACGGTTTAGATTGATTTGCGTCTAAGGGTAATTCACTCATCTCTTTGACGTGTTTTTTAGAAGCGGTAAAAACCCACCAGAAAAGACCGGCAAAGAATATAAAGAATATAAGAAGTGAGATCATCGGGTAGGTAGCGATCCCATCCATGCTCTCCATATGATTTTTGATAAACTTCAACATGGCTTATTTGTTTTCGGTTAAGAGATTGTTTGCTTCTTTTACCTGGATATCCGTTCCCAGTCTTTGCAGATAGGCGATCATGGCTACGATCTCCCGGTCGCGCATTTCTATAAATTCCAACCCATTTTCAGCCGCATATTTCTTATCGGCTTCATAAGAATTGACGAATTCAGGATCCGAGTAAAGATTTTTCTCGATCTGTAATGCCTGTGCCTCCATGGATGCCTGGGCATTAGCAATATCTTCTTCTGTATAAGGAACACCAAGGCTCACCATGGCCCTCATCTTGTCTTCTGTGGCACTCCTGTCCAGCTTATCGCGTACCAGCCATTGATAGGCCGGCATGATCGAACCGGAGGAAGTGCTCTGAGGATCGTACATGTGGTTCAGGTGCCAGCTATCCGAATACTTTCCGCCTATTCTCAACAAGTCAGGACCCGTGCGTTTACTGCCCCAAAGGAAAGGATGGTCATAGACAAATTCCCCGGCTTTGGCGTATTCACCGTATCGCTCCACCTCACTTCGGAACGGCCTGACCATTTGCGAGTGGCAGCCAACGCAGCCCTCGCGGATGTACAGGTCCCTGCCTTCCAGTTCAAGTGGTGTGTAGGGTTTTACGCTGGTGATGGTTGGAATGTTAGACTTGACCAGAATAGTTGGGACTATTTGAATAATTCCACCGATCAAAATGGCAATGGTGGCAAATATGGTCAATTGAATGGGTCTGCGTTCCAGCCATGTGTGATAGGTTTCACCCACGGTTCTTCTGGGAGTAATACGGGTCAGCGGTGCAGCCTCGGCAAGTTCATCCTCCACCTTGCTTCCCGAACGTACCGTGGCGGCAATATTGTAAAGCATCACTACAAGGCCAACCAGGTACATGGTACCACCTATCGCTCTCATCCAGTACATGGGGATGATCTCGTTGACGGTTTCCAGGAAGTTCCCGTAAACCAGTGTGCCGTCCGGATTGAAGTCTTTCCACATCAAAGCCTGGGTAAATCCGCTAACGTACATGGGCAAGGCATACAATATAATTCCCAGGGTACCGATCCAGAAATGAAAATTGGCCATCGGCACAGAGTGAAGCCGAGTTTTAAACATCCTCGGCACCAGCCAGTAGACCATACCAAATGTCAGGAATCCGTTCCAGGCCAGGGCTCCCACGTGTACGTGTGCTATAACCCAGTCGCTAAAATGGGCGATGGCATTTACGTTCTTAAGTGATAGCATGGGACCTTCAAAGGTGGCCATGCCATAACCTGTGATGGCAACCACCATAAATTTCAGCGTAGGATCAGTCCTCACCTTATCCCAGGCACCCCTTAGGGTGAGCAGGCCATTGATCATACCACCCCAGGAAGGAGCAATAAGCATCACGGAAAATGCCACTCCAAGATTTTGTGCCCAATCGGGCAGGGAGGAATAGAGCAGGTGATGGGGTCCTGCCCAGATATAGATAAATATCAGGGACCAGAAGTGAACTATAGACAACCGGTAGGAATAGACCGGCCTGTTAGCCGCCTTGGGCACAAAATAGTACATCAGTCCCAGGAAAGGAGTTGTCAGGAAGAAAGCCACCGCATTATGGCCATACCACCATTGGACCAGGGCGTCCTGCACTCCGGCATAGACCGAATAGCTCTTTAACGCACTGATGGGAAGTTCCAGGCTGTTAAATATATGAAGTACGGCTACGGTCACAATCGTGGCCAGGTAGAACCAGATTGCTACATAGAGATGTCTTTGCCTTCTCTTAAGCATGGTTCCTATGAAATTCCATCCAAAAGCTACCCAGACCAAGGTGATAGCGATATCAATGGGCCACTCCAACTCTGCATATTCTTTGGAGGTCGTGTAACCCAGCGGTAGCGTTATGGCAGCCGCTACAATAATGGCCTGCCAGCCCCAGAAATTGAAATTGCTCAAAAAATCGCTGAACATCCGTGCCTTCAGCAAGCGCTGTGTAGAGTAATAGACACCGGCAAACATGGCATTGCCCACAAATGCAAAAATCACAGCATTGGTATGGAGCGGTCTTAATCTACCAAAACTGAGCCAGGAGATGCCGTCGGTGAGGTTGGGGAAAATAAACATAAAGGCCAGCAGCAGTCCTACCAGCATCCCCACCAAACCCCAAAGCAGGGTGGCGTAGAGAAATTTCTGTACGATTTTGTTGTCGTAGTGGAATTGTTGTACTTCCATAATTAAGCGTTTTGACTTTTATTCAGTTGGACGGGATTATTGGATTCCGGACTTTTTTCTTTCTCCTCCCTGACGATCTCATCCTCAAAGAGCATGCGTACCGAAGGCGTATACGAATCATCGTACTGACCCCTCCTGACGGATAGAAGAAAAGCAATGAAAAAGGTAATTGCCACAGCAATGCTGATGGCCAATAATAGATAGATAACACTCATACCTGATCGTGTAAATCGGGGTAAAACTACAAGCGATAATGCCGCCAAAAAATGACATTTATCAGCTTTTCTCAGTTTAAGTTTCTGTTACTCCAGTTAGTGGCTACTGTAGTAAAAGCCACAATGCTAATCGAGCTCAAAGGCATCAGGATGGCCGCCACAACCGGTGCCAGTTGTGCGGTAACAGCAAAGTATAGCCCTACAACATTGTAGAGTAACGAGAGTAAAAAACTCAATTTTATAATGGTCACGGCTCGCTTTGAAGCCTTGATGTAATTGAATAAAGAACGAAGCTTGGATGCCTCCAGAATACCGTCACATGCCGGTGAGAAGACATTGATATCTTCAGAAATCGCCAGTCCAACATCGCTTTGCGCCAGGGCTCCGGCATCGTTCAAACCATCGCCTATCATCATTACCTGCCTTCCTTTCTCCTGCAGATCATTTACAAATTCCATCTTGTCTGTCGGACTTTGATTGAAGTACAAGGGGGTAAGCTTGGGCAAATACTTTTCTAACCTGGCTTTTTCAGCAGAATTGTCCCCGGAGAGAATGGCAATATCCAATGCTTGATCTAATTCGGACATCAGGTCAAAAACGCCTTCCCTGTAGACATTGTGTACGGCAAAGCAGCCTTTGTAACTGTTGTTGTAACTGATATGAACGGTTTGGTTTTCAGGATCTTTCCGATTTTCTTCCCCGACAAATTCGGCTGAACCGATCTTAATGCTGTCATCATCTCTCAGACCCTTGATGCCCCTGCCTGGCTCTTCATCAAATTCGTCCAGGGTGTGAATGTCATATTCGTTCAGCATAGCATACAAGGAACGGCTCAGGGGATGGTTGGAGGCCCGTAATGTGCTCTTGAGCATTGCAGTTTCCTCCTGGTTCAGTTCTACCCCTTTGTAATGGATATTACTTTTTAGCGTGGTGCTGATCGTCCCTGTTTTATCGAAAATGGCTGTATCTACCCTGGCGAGTTTTTCCACAACCGAGGCGTCTTTTAAGTAGAATTTGCGTCGTCCGAAAATGCGCAACATATTACCCAGGGTGAAGGGTGCAGAAAGGGCGATGGCACAGGGGCAGGCAATAATGAGTACTGCCGTAAATACATTCAGGGCCTGTGAGGGATCAAAGTACAGCCAAAATGCGGTGGATAAAGCAGCTATGGCCAGAACTGTTAAAGTAAATCTCTTGCCGATTCGATCTGTGAGATTCTGAAATTGACCGGAGCGATCTTTTTGAAAGGCTGAATGGCTCCAAAGGCGGGTCAGGTAGCTCTGGGAAACGGATTTGATGGCTTCCACTTCTATATAGCCGTCTATCTGTCTGCCACCGGCGAACAATTGGTCACCTGAGTCTTTTGTCACAGCCTGTGACTCCCCGGTTACAAAACTGTAATCTATCTGGGCGTGTTTGCTTATCAGGATACTATCTACGGGGATGATCTCCCTGTTGCGGATCAGAAGCCGGTCTCCTTCAGAAACGTCGTAAACAGGAATAGTCTCTTCTTTGTTCTTCCCCTTTAGCCGTGTGACTGCTATGGGGAAATAGGATTTGTAATCTCTTTCGAAGGAGAGAAAGGCATAGGTCTTTTGTTGAAAAAATTTACCGAGAAGCAGGAAAAAGACCAGTCCGGTTAGCGAATCGAAAAAACCAGAACCCAGGTCGAGCGCAATGTCATAGCTGCTCCGGATAAATAGCACGGATATTCCCAAAGCGATGGGTACATCGATATTCAAAAAGCGGGAACGCAGTCCCTTAATGGCCGAAGAAAAATAGTCACGGGCTGCATAAAATACCACCGGGACTGAAAATGCGAACATCAGCCATCGGAACAGATGTTTGTATTGTTCCAGCCAGAATTCTTCAACTGCCTGGCCTCCTTTGAGATCAAGGTATTCCGGGAAAGAGAGGAACATCACATTGCCGAAGGCAAAGCCGGCTACTCCCAGCTTGTATATAAGACTGCGATCCGTCTTTTTCTTCTGCCCGCCAAATTGATCCAGTGAAATATTGGGCTCATAGCCTATACGAGCAAGTAAGATGACCAGCTCTTTCAGGCTGAGTCTGGACGATTGGTAACTGACCTGGACTTTCTTACGGGGAAAATCTACCTGGGAGGAAATTACCGCAGGAAGCAGTTTGTTGAGGTTTTCCAGTACCCAGATACATGAACTGCAGTGAATATGCGGAATTTGTAACTGAACAATTTGAAGCTGATCGTCCTCAAAATCGATCAGTCTTTTAACAATATCAGGATTATCGAGAAAATCGTATTTGTTCTCAATCTCTTTTGGAGAAGTCCCTGCAGCTGCCTGTATCTCATAATAATGGGACAGATCGTTAGCAGTAAAAATTTCGAATACGGTCTTACATCCATAACAACAGAAGTCTTTCTCATCATATACCAGTGAATCTGCTTCACACAGATCACCACAATGGTAACACTTAGTCGTATTCATTCACATTTGCTTACCGTTAAACCCGGGTGCTAAACTCCTGTAAATTGGATAGAATTTATATGATAATTATCAGCTTTTCGCTACTTTTATCGACTAATACGGAGAAAGCCTGGATGGACTCGGAAAGCAGATGTGAAAATTGTATTATCAGGCAGTTCAATTCTTTGCGGGCAATGAGCAAAGAGGAACTCAAGCAGGTAAGCGATACAAAAACAACTCATAAAGTAAAGAAAGGAGAACCTCTTTTTGAAGAAGGGGAAAAACTTCGGGGAGTTTATTGTGTGCGTGACGGAGTCTCCAAATTATCCAAACTTAGTGCTAATGGCAAGGACCAGATCGTTAAACTGGCCACCAAGGGCGAGGTTATGGGGCAGCGCTCGGTGATCGCCGAAGAATCCGCTAACCTTAGCGCTGTGGCTGTCAGTGACATGGAGGTCTGTTTTAT
>JBPEXP010000351.1:0-5664 GCA_052031475.1 Flavobacteriaceae bacterium
TTCAATCCTTTATCGGCCAGCGCATTTAGGAGAAATTTGGTCACAATAGCCTGTTCTTCGCGCTCCTTATCTGTCCAATCGGGTCTCTTATCTTGCTCTGCTTTTTTGGTACCGGCCAAAGAGTAGGTTTTTACTTGACGGTCCTGTACAGACAGGAGTAACTCCGGGGTGGCGCCCATCCATAAACCCAGATCCGGATGATGCCATAAATAGCAGAATGCCTGACTGTCTGCCAACAGCAGGTTTTGGAAAACTGCAAGTGCATTGGCCGGTGGAGCTGCCTGCATAGATCGGGAAACCACCACTTTTATTAAAGATCCCTTTTTTATCTGATCAACCGCCTTTGTAACCAGATGGATATGTTCTTGCCTGGCCTGCTCAGAATCCAGGGGTTTAGGTTTCGTGAAACCCTGCTGCGTCTTAATTTTCAGTTCGCCTGTTTGCAGTTCGTCTGCCCTAATGAGGCTGATGGTACCCTTCGGATCAAATGGGGCAACCACGAATCCCTTTTCGCTCAATTGATTTGATTGGTGAAGCCGGCCATCCTTCTGGGCCAGAAGATTTAACATATTTTCTCCAGGTCTCCTGTAGATGACAAACGGCCTCCCGATTTTAAGGTAATTCTCTGCTTTGTGGATCAGCTCAGCAGACATGATCAGGATCTGGGAAGGGCTATGGTGGTTAGCTTACAAAGGGAGATTAATTGATCCTGCGAATTGGTCACTTTTATTTCCCATAATTGGGTAGTGCGTCCCTGGTGTAAGATGGTAGCCCTGGCGAATACCATTCCTTCCTTGACACTTCGGACATGGTTGGCGGCAATTTCTATTCCGCGTACAAAAAACTTTTGTCCGTCAAGAAATACATAGGAGGCTGCGCTACCCACGCTTTCAGCAAGAGCCACCGTAGCACCGCCGTGCAAAACGCCATCGGGCTGAAAGACTTTGGGGCCAACCGGCATCTGAGCAATCAAATAGTTTTCACCAACATCTATATACTCAATTTCAAGGGTTTCCATTAATGTTCCCTTGGTGGTCTCATTGCAGATTTTGAGGATCTTTTCTTTGTATTCGTTCATGAAAATTGCTTTGCGCAAAAGTAGTGATTAATAAAAGTAAAAGGGGCAGACCTGCCTCAAAAAGGAATCAATTTTTATGGTAAAGGCAAGTGTAATCCCTATTAATTTTTACCTTGTTGCCTTCAGTGTCCTGAACAGACCTGAGCCATATCAATTTGATCCAATTTGAAAAGACAGGTAAGCTATCAAAGTACCCATAGTTATGAGACTCTTAATCAACTTACAGAGCAAACAAAGCATATATGGATCGTCTTTCATGGAATTGGATATCTGAGCAGGTACTTTCTTAAATATTTTGAGCAGCTACCGCCTGACGAAAATTTCATCGTCGCTCCGCAGGCCCCGTCCAAATATTATCTTAACGAGCGGTACAAACACGTAGGTGCAAGCTGGCTTACCAAAGTAGACACCAAGCAGGAAATCGCCAATATTCTGTCTTATTTAGATGCCGTTTACCTTGATCTAAAGCTGCCGCAAGACCGTCAATTAATTGTTCTTGGGTATTCACAAGGAGTGTCCATCGCCGCAAGATGGGTAGCAAGGCGGCAAATTAAATGCGACAAGCTAGTGCTCTACGCCGGCGGTATTCCTGAAGAGCTTGAAACCGATGATTTTGAGTTTTTACCTGAAACCAGCCAGATATTGATGGTTTATGGGGATAAGGATCCCTATTTGACTTCGGAGCGATTAAAGCATCAGAAGCACAGACTTCATTCGCTCTTTGGCTCACAGAGCCATATCAGGGTATTTTCGGGGGGCCACGAGGTTGTGAGACACGAAATAGAACGAATCTTAAAAATATGAACTGTGATACTGGAAGATGAAATTGTACGATTGGAATTATTAAAAGTCGCACACGCTGAATTATTGAAAGATGTAGCCGGCGAACCTGGGCTGGTCCGATATTCTCCTTCGGACATAGAAAGTCCGGCGGCCCTGAAAAATTATATAGAGAAAGCTATCAAAGAATTCGAAGAAGGTAATTCTATCCCTCTGGCCGTTTTTGACAAGCGATCGACTACCTATGCGGGCAGTACGCGCTATATGCATATAGACCGACCTAATAAAGTAGTTGAGATTGGCTCTACCTGGATTGGCAGGGAGTTCCAGGGCACCGGATTAAACAGCCATATGAAAAATCTGATGCTGGATCACGCCTTTAATTCTCTTGATTTTGAAAAGGTTGAATTCAGGATTGATGAAAGGAACGTACGGTCAAGGAAGGCTGTCGAGAAGCTGGGCGCCATTCTCGAGGGAATCCTGAGAAAGAATGTATACCTGCTGGATGGATATAAGAGAAATACCTGCTGTTACGGGATTTTGAAACACGAGTGGGAAATAAATAAAAAGAAACAACCCTGAAGAATATCAGCAGTCGGGAATTGGGCTTGTCTCGGGATTTAATACAGACTACGTACTCCTAACGTTGTTCATCCTCGTTTCTCACCGGATCAAAGTATTCAATCACCCTGGTTGTATAGCTGTTCTCTGGTGTAATGATCTTTTTCACCCAATTTCCGCCATCGTTATTGTCAAACTGGTAGAGATACTCCTCTTTATTTACCCGCTTTCCCTGGGTAGCCGTCATCGCTTCCAATTGGTCCCGTTCTCCGTAGTGGTATTCTTTTTTCTCGAGTGCTATAAAGGATTTCTCGCCCGGGTCATAAACGAATTCCAGTTCAGACAACAATAATCCTTCACTGTTCAGTTCTCTTTCTGTTGCCCTTTCGGGAATACCTTCGATAAAATACTTAATCAGCACCAATTGTATTTCCTGACCGTCCTCCCCTTTTTTAGTGGAGCTGCGTACCGTTCGCTGAAGCTTGCCATTAAGCAGGTAGGAAATAGTCTGCTCGGTCTTGTAGGTTGAATATTCTACCTGGGTTTCATCTACGCCTTCGGCATGGGATCGTATGATGCGCGTAATTTTGCCTTCATCGTTATAGATGTACTCGTGCTGTTCCTGGAAGTCCTTGTTGTATGAAAGTATTTTTTCAGTGATCCGGGTTTCCGGAACGGAATCGTAGCTGTAAAAGTGGGCCATCGAGGTAAGCGGGTCAAATATTCCGTCCTGGTAGCGTTCATCGCGCCTTTCAACCAGACGATTATCAGCGTATTTGTAATAGCTCACATCGTAGTCATTGTCGCTGTAACGCGTAACTGATTTGGTGAGCATGCCATCGCTGTTAAATTCAAAGTCTTCCTTACCGTAATCCGTGATGACGCGACAAGATTTCACAGGTCCGGTCAGGTCAAAATCCATCCTGGTAAAGATCTTGGGCTCCTGGGGCAAGACCTCGTTGATCATCAGCAAATAAAAGCTGATTATCAATATTTTAGTAATAATAAGTAGGTAGTTTTTGATCATACTATAAAATTAGTTGAAACTTATATTAAATAGCAACAAAAGATTTGCCAAAAAAAAAGGAGCAGATAAATCTGCCCCCTTTTTTTCCGTTTCAAATATACGGATTATTTTACTTCTTCAAAATCTACGTCTTCCACGTTATCTCCTTCTTTGGCTCCGGAATCCGCTGAAGCCTGCTCACCATTGGTTGAAGCTCCGGCTTGCTGAGACTCGGCCTGAGCCTTATACATCTCCTCTGAAGCCTCTTTCCAGGCAGCATTGATCTTGTCTAAAGCCGGACTAATCTGGTCTATTTCCTTAGTCTCATAAGCTTTTTTCAATTCTTCCAGTGCTTCCTCGATAGGCTTTTTCTTGTCTTCTGATAGCTTATCACCAAATTCATTGAGTTGCTTTTCAGTCTGGAAGATCATACTGTCTGCTTCGTTAAGCTTATCAGCTTTTTCCTTGGCTTTTTTATCGGCCTCCGCATTTGCTTCGGCTTCGGCTTTCATCCTTTCGATTTCCTCTTCCGTAAGTCCGGACGATGCTTCGATGCGGATATCCTGTGTTTTATTTGTCGCCTTATCGGTTGCCGAAACTTTTATGATACCATTTGCGTCAATATCGAAGGTTACTTCAATCTGAGGGGTTCCTCTTGGCGCAGGTGGAATCCCGTCAAGGTGGAATCGTCCGATCGTCTTATTATCCCCTGCCATGGGTCTTTCACCCTGAAGCACGTGGATCTCTACGGAAGGCTGATTGTCTGCCGCAGTGGAGAAGATCTGTGATTTCTTGGTCGGGATGGTTGTATTGGCATCGATGAGCTTTGTCATCACACCTCCCATTGTTTCTATCCCCAGCGAAAGAGGTGTAACATCCAGCAAAAGGACGTCTTTTACATCACCGGTCAGAACACCGCCCTGAATAGCTGCACCGATGGCCACTACTTCATCAGGGTTAACCCCTTTAGAAGGCTTCTTACCGAAGAATTTTTCCACAGCCTCCTGTACAGCCGGTATTCTTGTAGACCCACCTACCAGGATGATCTCATCGATATCGCTCTTTGAAAGTCCTGCTGATTTTAAAGCGGTCTCACATGGTTCGATCGTTCTTTTGACCAGGTCGCTGATCAGCTGCTCGAACTTAGATCGGGCTAAGGTTCTCACCAGGTGCTTGGGACCTGAAGAGGTAGCCGTGATATAAGGGAGGTTGATTTCTGTCTGTGAAGAAGAAGAAAGCTCAATTTTCGCCTTTTCAGCCGCTTCTCTAAGCCTCTGAAGGGCCATCGCATCTTCTCGCAGATCTATACCCTCATCTTTCTTAAACTCGTCAGCCAGCCAGTCTATGATCTTTTGATCCACATCATCTCCACCTAGGTGAGTGTCCCCGTCTGTGGAAAGTACTTCAAAAACTCCATCCCCTAATTCCAGGATAGACACATCGTGTGTACCACCACCAAAGTCGAAAACAACAATTTTTTGGTCCTTATCTTTTTTGTCCAGGCCGTAAGCCAGCGAGGCGGCTGTGGGCTCGTTGATAATTCGTTCTACTTTCAGTCCTGCTATCTCCCCGGCTTCCTTGGTTGCCTGGCGCTGAGCGTCGTTAAAATATGCAGGTACGGTAATCACGGCTTGTGTAACTGTTTGTCCGAGATAATCTTCCGCCGTCTTCTTCATCTTTTGAAGAATCATAGCGGATAGCTCCTGGGGAGTGTACAACCTACCGTCTATATCCACCCTAGGGGTATTGTTATCGCCTTTTACCACTTTATAGGGTACACGATCCGCTTCTGTTTTAGACTCGGAGTACTTGTTGCCCATAAAGCGTTTGATGGAGTATATGGTTTTATTGGGGTTGGTAACCGCCTGTCTTTTCGCAGGATCCCCCACTTTAATTTCCCCACCTTCTACGAATGCAATTACCGAAGGAGTGGTGCGCTTCCCTTCCGCATTTGGGATCACAACGGGCTCGTTACCCTCCATGACCGAAACACAAGAGTTTGTGGTTCCTAAGTCTATTCCAATAATCTTACTCATTGTATCTATATTTATATATTAGTGTTTTAAGTTTTTTGTCGACATAAACATGACAAACAACATGCCAACTGCAAAAAACTGACAGGATGTCACTTAAATTCTTTGCTTAGAATTCTATAGCTCTCTTTGAGTACGGTTTAGTGTACTCTTAAACAACTAATAATCAATAAGATAGATTCCTTTCACTTCGTTTTAATAGCGCA
>JBPEXP010000352.1:0-9041 GCA_052031475.1 Flavobacteriaceae bacterium
CCTGGAACACTATGGCAAAGATGAGAACCCCGGGCGATCTCAGTTAAGTGATGAGCATTTAGAAGAAATTGCCACGGCCTGTTTTGATTGGCTCATTGGTCCGCATAAGGTAGCGCCCAAGGCCTATTCCATGACCAGTCTTTACCATTTGGGAAAAAGTCACCACTGGATACACCCGGAGCTGAAAATGCTGCTGGAGAAGGAATATCACCGTGGAAGTGCCGCTTTTAAAGCCCGGGCCCGCCACATCCTCGCTAAATTATAGCAGCTTCAGGTCCCGGAAACTATATCCTGCTATTCTTTTTATCTCCCCCTCATATAAGTATCTTTGCATTTTTCGCACATTACCAATACTGCCGGATATGTCTCTAAATCCATTGAGTGCCATTTCGCCTATAGACGGAAGGTATCGCAAACAACTAGCCTCCCTGGCCGACTATTTTTCGGAACAAGCATTGATCAAGTACCGAATTCACGTTGAGATTGAATATTTTATCGCCCTCTGCGAACTACCACTGCCCCAATTAAAAGAAGTAAATCAAAATTCCTTTGAAGCCCTCCGGGATATCTACCGGAATTTTCAGGAGTCGGATGCCACTTCCGTCAAAGAAATAGAAAAAACCACCAATCACGATGTAAAGGCCGTAGAGTACTTCATTAAAAAAGAATTTGACCGATTAGGGCTGTCTGATTTCAAAGAATTTATCCATTTTGGTTTGACTTCCCAGGATATCAACAATACAGCCATTCCCATGCTGGTCAAGGATGCCATGAATGAGGTTTATATTCCTGAGCTAATGGCCTTGTTGAAAATTCTCGAAAAATTAGCCTCAGATTGGAAAGAAATTCCCATGCTGGCACGGACTCATGGACAGCCGGCTTCTCCTACCAGGTTGGGCAAGGAAATACAGGTATTTGTAAAGCGGCTTAAAGAGCAACTGGACCTGCTCAATGATATTCCCAGCGCAGCCAAATTTGGCGGCGCTACAGGTAATTATAACGCCCATAAAGCGGCTTACCCGGATATAGACTGGAGAGAATTTGGCAGGAATTTCGTCCACGGGAATCTTGGGCTCTACCAGTCTTTCCCGACCACCCAGATTGAGCACTACGATCATCTTGCAGCCTTGTTAGACGGCATGAAGCGCATCAATACGGTGCTGATCGACCTGGACAGGGATATGTGGACTTATATCTCGATGGACTATTTCAAGCAAAAGATCAAGGAAGGTGAAATTGGTTCTTCGGCCATGCCTCACAAGGTGAATCCCATTGATTTTGAAAACTCAGAAGGTAATCTTGGCCTGGCCAATGCCCTTTTTGAACACCTTTCTGCCAAACTTCCCATTTCCCGGCTGCAAAGAGATCTCACAGACAGCACGGTCTTGCGCAATCTGGGGGTTCCCTTCGGACATACGCTGCTGGCTTTTAAGTCGACCGCCAAAGGACTGGATAAACTCTTGCTGAACAGGGCAAAGCTGGAAGCAGATCTGGAAGACAACTGGGCTGTGTTAGCAGAAGCCATTCAAACCATCCTCAGGAGAGAAGGTTATCCGCAACCTTATGAGGCCCTTAAAGAGCTGACCAGGACCAATGATAGAATTGATCAAAAGAGTATTTCTCAATTTATCGATCAATTGCAGGTATCAGATAAAGTAAAAAAAGAACTCAAAGCTTTAAGCCCATCCAATTACACAGGCATCTGAAAAAGATGATATCAATTGTTCAGATTACAAAAAAATCCTGCGAAATACGCAGGATTCTCTATTTAAGCTGACTAAGATTATCCCTTGAGGAATTCCCCTATATCTCCCAGGTTTTCGGCGTCGTAATCGGCAGTCTGGACGGCCTTCACCAGTTGTACCAACTGGGCAGGATTCATGTTGTTGCCCAATACCCGAATGATGGCAAAGCCCTTATCATCACTGCTGCCAAAGATGATCACTTCGTCAATGGCATCATCTTCTCCCAGATATTTGATCACGCCTTTGCCGTATTTGGAATTCAGTTTCATCAATTCCTTATACCGCTCTGCCTTTAAAATAGCATTCACCTTAGCCTTTTCTGCCTCGTAGTCCGAGTAATTGCTGTCATTGAGTTTGAAGGCCAGCACGTTGAGCTTTCTCAAAGACTCAAGACCCTGACGCTGAGATTTGGTCAGTTCGGCATCCTGGAGGTTCAGAATGCTCGCAGGTACATCCAACGAGATAAAGTTGGGGTTTTCGGAATTATCCACGTAGTATTCCTGAAGGCTTGCCGATGAATTGCAGGCAGCCAAGAGAACAGTAAGCAGCAAAGCCACTGTCCAGTTTTTTATTCGCATTTTCATTGTTGGTTTCATTGTCATCAAAATTAAATTAATAAGACCATGCGGAAATAATTTGAGTGTTAAAAGGGTCAGGGGAATGATTAATGCATCCTCTGACCCTAAAAATATTGCCGTTTTTAGTCTATTTCTTTTCGGCCTTTTCGAGGTCTTTGGGAAGATCCATGTTATTGGTCAGAGCACCAATTTTCCTCAGGTCGATATCGCCCGTCAGTGTGAGCAGTACTGTTTCTATATTCCTGCCCTCAGGTCCCATTTTGGCCTGATCAATACCGGTAACAAACATCAGCAGTTCACTGACGTGGTTTTCGTCCTTACCATTTCTGATATAGAATTTTACATTGGTATCTTTATCCTTTACCCTCATCAGCTCCTCCAGGGAAGCCGTTTTCAGGTACCTATCTACCGTAGATTGCATTTCGGCAGATACGGATTTATCTTCGGTAATAAAGACTTTGAGTCCGTCCAGGCCACCTACCACGTCCATGAATTCCCGTGCCTCCGGATCGTCGGCATTTTCGCCTATGGTCTTTAAAAGGTCGATCATTCCGCGGTTCACAACCACTACCCCTACTTCATCCATGTTCTCGTATTTGTCGAAAATAGACTGCGAGGTTACAGTAAGAGGCAACAGGGCTGCCAATATTCCTATGATTAAATTTTTCATGACTGTTCGTTTTTTAGATTAATGATATTTGATTGATGATGATTTTATTGTTTTCCTTTTGATTTACCGGCCTGGTTCAATTCTTCAGGCAGGTCCATCTTACTGGTCAAGGATCCGATTTTAGTCAGGTCGATATCGCCTGTAAGGGTAAGCAGAACGGTTTCTATCTGCCTGTTATCTACTTCCACATCCATGTTTTTGATACCGGTAACAAACATCAGCAGTTCACTTACATGGTCTTCATCCTTGCCCTTCTTTACGTAAAATTTTACGTTGGCTTCCTTGTCCTTTACACGCATGAGCTCCTCCAGGTCTGAAGATTTCAGGTACTTATCCACGGTGGCCTTCATATCGGCTGAAACCTTGCTGTCTTCCGTGATAAACACTTTCAGGCCACTGAGGCTCTTGGCAATATCCATAAACTCCTTGGCTTCAGGGTCGTTGGTGTCTACGTCCATCTTAACCAACAGGTTAAACATGTTCTTGTTGACCACCACAGAGCTCACCTCATCCAGGTCCTCGAATCTGTCGAAAATGGACTGAGCAAAAATCCCGGAAGGAATTAATGATAGAACGGCTATTACGAGATACTTTTTCATCGCTTTTATATTTAATCGTTTTTGTAAATTTTTTGTTTCGCTTCTTCAAATTCATTGAGATAGGCCACCTTTTCAGTACCGCGACCGAGATTGGAGGCCAGCAGGCTCAATGCTTTTTTAGTTTCATTGTAGGCGTATTCCGCCGCCTTTTGTTCTTGATAGTCTTGGTAGGACTCATTGCCAAAATAGATACCAAATGCCAGCACCACAGCAGCTGCCACCGATAGCCATTTGTAATAATTGACTTTCTGCTTCAACGCCACCGGCCTGTTAAACCTTTCTTCTTTGGCCTGAGACATATATTGGAACATTGGGGTGTAAGCTGATAAATGTGCCGCCACCTCATCGCCCGAAAAATATTCCCGGAGCATCTCTTCTTCGGCTACTGTGGTCTCTGCCTCGAAGTACTTTTCCAAAAGTTGTTCTATCCTAACCAATTCCATAATTATGTCTTTCTAATAATTTTTCTCTTACTGTTTTTCTTGCCCTGGACAGGCTTACCCTGATCGCAGTAGGCTTCATTTCCAACAATTCAGCTATTTCGTCAAATTCATACTGCTCTACATCCCTCAATTGCAGTACCATTTTTTGTTGTTCGGGTAATTCTTCCATAATTTTTTCTACCCACTCAACACTGTCTCTGGCTTCCACCTCACCCTGAAGAGACGTGCCTTCATCGGTGTAATTGCTGTGTACCAGCTTCAGGTTACCAGACTGCTTGGATTTTAACCGGTCCAGGCAGAAATTCTTGGTCATGGTCATCGCAAAAGCTTCCACATTCCTATAACTGCCAATCTTGTTATTCTTGGCCCAAAGTTTCATCAGGATCTCCTGGGTGGCATCTTCTGCCTCTTCAGAGGAAATCAGTAGTCTTTTGGCCAGCCGGTAAAGCTTATCCTTAAAGGGCATTACCACGTTTAAGAATTCAGATTGCGTCATAACTGGTTGATCGGTTGCTGCGTATACCATTATTACCGTCTTACACAAGCAAGACGAAGCATATCGAATATTGTTACAAAAAATTTTATTTTACTGATAACGTAAGTAAATTAGATGATTTTATACCAATTACGGGTAGGGATTTCGGCCTTTAAGTTGTTATATCTATATGATGCTCAACCTACGTATTTTGGAACGATTATTGCTCATTATCCCTATATTTACAAAAAAATAAGTTGATGAAAAAGTTTCTCCTGCTCTTCGTCACAGTTCTTTTACTGTCTTGTAATAAGGATGATGACGGAGTTAATTTAAATCCCAATAATCCCAATCCGGTCGTCGATGCCACTGTGCAGGACTTTATGTGGAAGGCCATGAACCTCTGGTATTTCTGGCAGCAGGATGTGCCCGATCTGGCCGATGACCGCTTTACCGGAGATGAAGATTATACCGAATTTCTGATCAGCACACCGGATCCCGAGGAATTTTTCTTTGAAAAATTGCTTTTCCCCGATGACCGTTTTAGTTTCCTGAACAGTGACTACAAAGAACTGGTAAACAATCTGGCCGGAATTTCTCTAACTAACGGCGTGGAGTTCGGGCTTTTCTTTTACGGTGATGGTAATGATGTTTTTGGCTTTGTGCGCTATATCATACCTAATTCTGATGCATCTACCAAGAATATTCAACGAGGCGATATTTTTTATGCCGTTGACGGTGTTTCCCTGAACGAGAACAATTTTGAGGAATTGCTCTTTGGTGAAAACATGACCTACACCCTCAATATGGCCGATTTGGTGAACGGCGTTGTTACTCCCAATGGAGCAGAGGTTTCTCTTACCAAGGAGGAACTCACTGAGAATCCGGTCTTTATCACTAAAACTTTTGATGTTGGAAACAGCAAGATCGGATATTTAATGTACAATGGCTTTACCAATGAGTTTGATGAAGATCTCAACAATGCCTTTGGTCAACTCAAAGCCGAAGCAGTCACAGACCTGGTTTTAGATCTGAGGTATAATTCAGGAGGTTCTGTGAACAGCTCCAGACTGCTTTCCAGTATGATTTACAGCACTAATAGCAATCTTTTGTATTTAAGACAAAGGTGGAATGACAAGATTCAGGCGGTTTTCAGTGCCGAAAGCCTGGAGGATTATTTCGCTTCAACTACCGGGGCCGGCACACCTATCAATACACTTAATTTAAGCCGGGTTTACGTGCTTACAACGGGAAGAACAGCCTCTTCCAGTGAATTGGTCATCAATGGTCTTGACCCCTACATAGACGTTATCCTGGTGGGAACCACCACGAGGGGAAAGAACGAGTTTTCGCTCACCATGGTAGATGACCCTGATCGCGAAGGAGCACCCTATATTTACTCGGCGTCCAGGGAAAATCAGATCAATCCGAATAATTCCTATGCTATTCAACCCCTGGTGGGCAGAAATGAGAACTCCGTTGGGTTCTCTGATTACACATCAGGCTTCCCTCCTACAGTAGAATTAGCAGAGGATCTGGAGAACCCGGGAATACTTGGCGAGGCCGATGAGCCCCTGCTCGCAAAGGCTATCGAGGAGATTACCGGTATTTCCTCAAAACGGTTCGTCACCGTGAAATACCCACTTCAGGAATTTACCTCTACCAAAATGTATAAACCCTTAAGGGATCATATGGTACTGGATAAGCCTATCGATATCCGATTTGAATAAGAAATTCGCACAAATATTGAAGCCCGCACATGCCGGGCTTTTTTTATAGATTTAACGCTATCCCGAGCCTGAAATTCCTACCCCTGGTGTTAAAACCTACCACCTCGGTATATTCGGTATTTAACAGATTATCCAGATTGAGAAATATCCTGAATTTGTCGGGCACCAGCTGATATTGCCATACCAGACCAACCAGGGTAAACGGATCCAGCTCTACATTGGAAAACGTATTGAAATCCGTGTCCGATCGTTTGCCGGTATATGACATGTTGAAAACGGCATTCATTTTAGAGGTAAACTGATACGAAATAGAAGAATTTACCTTATGCCTGGGTATCCGTATGGCTGTATCTCCACTCCGCTCTGTAAATGTATAATTACCGCTAAAACCCAGCTTTTTCAGCGGACTCCAATCTATCTCGATCTCCAGACCCTGGGCATCAATAGTATTTTCTGCATTCAAATACTGAAAAAGGATATTATCAAAGAAGACAAAATTTTCCTCTTTTCTGTTGAAATAAACCAGGCTGGTCCGCAGATTATTTGTAATCGAATATTCCACACCTCCTTCGATGGTTCGGTTGGTTTCCGGTTCCAGATCAGGATTTGCCCCAAATTCTCCAAATAACTGGGTTAGTGAAGGCGTGATGTAAGAGGTGGCAAAAGTAGCCATTAGCTTAAGATAACCTTCCTCAAGTGTAAAAGAATAAGAGGGATTTAAATTATAAACCATTTGGGAACCGTATTCTGAATGTTGATTTAATCGGAGTCCGGCATTGATATTCAGACCCATATCCGACACATAAACCAAATTAAAATAGGGATCGATGAGGGTAAATTCTTCCTTTTCCGTAAAATCGGCCTGATCTTTAATGTAATTAAGGCCCAGGATGGTATAGAATTTATCGTCAAAGACATATTTACCAAAAAGATCTGCAACCCAGTTCCGGCCTGTAAAGCTATTCGGAAAGGCACTGATATTCTCCGAATCAAATTCTGTAATGGCTGTGTTCAGACCTATTTCCCCATGTTTTAAACTCCAGCCTCCTGATAATCCTGCCCTTTTCTGCTCACTCATAAATTGATAAGGCGCATCAATGAGTCCGAATGATTCATCATAGTCCGTGCTTAATTTCGTCTGATTGGCATAGATCTTCAGGCTTAGATCTTTCCCAACTTTGTAACCCAATTGAGCGTCAAGGCTATATCTTGAACTGGAATCTTCCTCATCTGTTTCAGTTTCAATGGAAGAAATGCCGTTGACGAATGTATGTGCAAAGGCAACGGAATAGTTCAATTTTCCTGAGCTGCCCGCAATTCTTGCCGAATTGTTGAACTCGGACAGGTTGAAGTTTTGGTCATCAGCCGTTTGATTGCTGCCTACAGAAGATTGCAGATCAGCCGAGAAACCTGCATCCGGCGCCGCCTTCGTGCTTATATTGATCACTGCCGTAGCAGCATTAGTGCCATAAAGCGTACTGGCGGCCCCCTTGATTATTTCTATAGTTTCTACCTGTGTTGGATTCAGCAGTCGCAAATCGTACTCCTGGGAGAAGGAGGAAGGGTCCGAGACACGTACTCCGTCAATAATGACGAGGACTTGCCGGCCCCGACCACCACGGGCGAATACGCCGAGTACCTCGCCAAATCGGCCACGACTTCCGGCAATTTCAATTCCACTTTTCAGGTTGATGATCTCGGCAATAGTCCTGCCCTGGTTAAGCTGCAGCTCTTCCTGGCTGATCTTGATCACCGTTTTACCGGAGTTTTCCCTTTTGAGCTCAAATCTGGAGTCCGTCACCACCACTTCGTCCAATTCCTGAAGGGGTAGCTCATCCGGCTGGTCCTGCGCAGTTATAGTATTAGTGAACAACAGCAAAACAGCCGGAATCCAAAAACGATTAGTCATTTTTGTCTTCTTGTTAAACGGGAGACGTCATGTATTTAACATGTTAACTCTTATCCCGAAAGTTAAACACTCAGTTGATGAATTGGGCAGGTCTCCTGACTTACATCCCGCTGTCAACCTTCCCATCCGCCTGAGGCGGACAGTGGTACTGAAGAGACAGCGAGTTCCGGCGGTCCCAGCCGGATAAGCTCACAGTTGCGGGAACAGTTCCAGAATTTCCAATGACGAGCTCATAGCCCGTGCAAGGAGCACTGGATTCCCTTTTAATCTTTACGACTTATCAAGTGAAAGAACCAAATTCAGAGGGGAAGTTAGTCAAAATATTTCAACATCATCAAACAAATGATTAGTATTGCAGCGGACCCTTTAAACACCAATTCCCTCCGATGCGCCTTGCTATTTTACTTGTTGCCTGCTTTCTAGCGAGTTGCAAACAGGATAAGTCTGAAGCCGGCGATAATTCTGTATCAGCTAAGCAGCAAATTATTAAACATGCCAAGGGTTTTTCAATTTCACAAACGGAAAATGGTATATCTATTATTAAGGTGAACAGTCCCTGGCCCGATTCGGATATTCAGTTCCATTATGCGCTGGTTCCCAAGGACCTCGATCAACAAGACCTGGAACTTCCGGAAGAAATTGACGCTATTATACCCATACCGGTTAGGCGTCTGGTAGTAACATCCACCACACACATCCCAGCCCTTGAAAGCCTCGGGGTTGCAGATCGCTTAATAGGCTTTCCTCAGACAGATTTTATCTCTTCACCCGCAGTGAGAAAAATGGTGGAAAACGGCCAGATTGCAAACCTTGGGGCCAACGAATCGATCAATACAGAGATCACCATTGCACTGGATCCAGAGGTCATTGTAGGCTTTGGTATAGACAACCG
>JBPEXP010000353.1:0-3986 GCA_052031475.1 Flavobacteriaceae bacterium
GATCGGCCGGAAGAAAACCGCGCAGCTGCCCTTTGCTGCTACCACAGCGGAGACGAAAAAGCTATGGAATATATCCATGCAAAAGCACCGAAATTGGTAGAAAGTATCAAGAATAAAGAACTGAATTGGAATCAAATAAAAGATTAATTATGGAAGGGAAAATGATGTATATAGACCCTCACATACACATGACCTCTCGCACTACAGACGACTATGAGGCTATGGCTGCCGCCGGTGTGGTAGCCGTCATTGAACCCTCCTTCTGGCTGGGGCAACCGCGTACGCAGGTAGGTTCTTTTCAGGATTATTTTAGTAGTCTGGTGGGTTGGGAGCCTTTCAGGGCCAGCCAGTTTGGTATAAAGCATTACTGTACCATAGGACTGAACTCCAAAGAAGCCAATAACGAAGCCCTTGCAGAGCAGGTGATGGAACTCCTGCCACTCTACCTTCATAAAGAAAATGTGGTGGCCATTGGCGAAATTGGCTATGACGACCAGACCCCTGCCGAGGATAAGTATTTCAGGGCCCAGTTGGAACTCGCCAGGCAATTAAACATGACGGTGCAGATCCATACCCCGCATCGCGATAAAAAAGCAGGTACCCTAAGGAGTATGGACGTTTGTGTAGAACACGGTCTTGATCCTTCCAATGTGATCATTGACCACAACAATGAAGAAACGGTACAGGATGTATTGGATCGCGGATTTATTGCCGCTTTCACTATCTATCCTAAAACCAAGATGGGAAATGAACGCATGGTGGAGGTGGTAAGAAGGTTTGGAAGCACCAACATTATTGTAGACAGTTCTGCAGACTGGGGGGTGAGTGATCCGCTGGCCGTACCAAAAACAGCGTCACTAATGCTGAAAAGGGGCATAGACAGAGAGGATGTGATTAAAACCTGTTACAGCAATGCCCTGGCTGCTTTCAGCAAAAATGGAAAGATGAAAGAGTCAGACTGGCTGGAGGCGGAAGGTATCAACCAGACCCAATTGTACAATGACAACAGCGTATTACGCGGACAGGAGCCCCGGGTTGATACGGATCAAATAAGTTAGTATGAACCCTGTTTTGCTGGGTTATCTGAGATTGCTGAGACCGGCAAATTTACCCACTGCAGCCGCCGATATTCTCGCAGGTATTGCTTTGGCCGGTATTTCAATGGAGACAACCTATCTCACTGTAGATGGTATTCGCCTATTCCCTGATACACTATTTCTTTGCCTGGCATCCGTATTTCTCTACGCCGGAGGTGTTGTTCTCAACGATGTATTTGACTACAAGACCGATTTAAAAGAACGGCCGGAAAGACCTATTCCAAAAGGATTGGTTACCCGCAGATCGGCTGCAATTTACGGTTCGGTCTTATTGCTTACCGGGTTGAGTTTCGCATTTTTGGTAAACAATCTAAGTGGTCTGATCGCCGTTTTTTTAGTCCTGGCCATTTTATCCTATGACGCCATCGCAAAAAAACACGCAGTCTTTGGACCCTTGAATATGGGTGTTTGCCGTGGATTGAATCTTCTGTTGGGAATGTCTATCGCGGGACAGCTACATAGCCTCTGGTATGCCTTGATCCCTGTAGCTTACATCTACGCCGTTACCCTGATCAGCCGAGGCGAAGTGCATGCGGGAAATAAAAAGCAGTTAATTTGGGCTGGTATTTTATACGTTGCAGTTATTTTTGTCGTTTTGATGGTAATAGCGAACCAAACTGAGTCCCTCGTGGAAGCACTACCGTTTGTTATTCTTTTTGCCGTATTGATATTTGTGCCTTTGATTAAGGCCTTTAGACAAAACACAGCCGATTATATTCGGAAAGCCGTAGTTGCCGGAGTACTGTCCATTGTAGCTCTTGATGCTGCCCTGGCTGCAGGCTTTGCCAATTGGTGGTACGGATTGATGGTGATTCTGCTTTTACCGCTCAGTCTGGTTCTTACCAGGATATTTTCTGTGACATAATAGTATTAAATGGATTTCAAACCCATCAAGCATAGCTTTAACGTGAACTTTTCTTATGGACTGTTCTTCACTGATCGTGTTTTCCAACAAGAAAATCCCACATTTCGGAAGGTTGTGCAATCCGCAGATCTCCCTAAAAGGGCTAAGCTCCTTTTTGTGCTTGACCAGGGCATGTTTGCAGCTCATAAATCCCTGATCAAGGAAATTGAGACGTACTGCAAAGCGCACAATGATCTCTTAGAATTGACCGAATGTCTTGTTCTGCCAGGAGGAGAGAAAGTTAAGAATGACCGGCAGTATGTAGACACGGTGATTCAGGCTATAGAGACATTTAAGATATGCCGGCATAGCATGGTGGTTGCCATTGGCGGAGGCGCATTGATCGATCTGGTGGGATATGCGGCCTCTATAGCACATCGTGGGGTTCGGCTGATCAGGATACCTACTACAGTCCTGGCTCAAAATGATGCTGCTGTTGGGGTCAAGAACGGTGTTAACGTTCTTGATAAGAAAAATTTCATTGGTAGTTTTCAGCCACCCTTTGCCGTGATCAATGATTCCAGCTTCCTCAAAACACTGGAACAAAGAGAATGGATAGCCGGTGTGGCCGAAGCTGTAAAAGTAAGCCTGATCAAAGATGCCGGATTCTTTGATTATATCAGGCAGCATGCGGTCAAGCTCAGAGAGAGAGACATGGATGTGATGCAGGAAGTGATCTACCGCTGCGCTCAATTGCATATGGAACATATTGCCCTGGGCGGTGATCCTTTTGAAAGAGGTTCTTCCAGACCGCTGGATTTTGGTCATTGGTCTGCCCATAAAATGGAGTATATGAGTGATTATAAGCTGAGGCATGGCGAAGCGGTGGCCAAGGGAATGGCCCTGGACCTGGTCTATGCAGCTACACTGGGAATGATCACTCAGGATACTTTGGATGAAATCCTGGCAGTACTCACTGAGGTGGGCTTTAATTTGAGCATTCCTTTTACAAGAAAACCGGACATTGAAGAACTTCTTGAGGGTATTGAAGAGTTCCGGGAACATCTGGGAGGTAAGCTCACCATCACGCTCATAGAAGGTATAGGTAAGAAAAGGGATGTACATGAAATTGACAGGGCGCTCATGAAAAAATCGGTGGAAACACTCAATGCCAAGGTGAAATTAAATCCTACCCGGGGATGAATTTGGGCGATCAATTTCTACTGACCTATTGTACCAATATCCACCCCGGACCAGACTGGGAAACTACTTTTAAAAGCCTGCGGGATTTTGTCCCGGACATCAAATCCCAGGTAGCACATCAAGGTTCCTTCGGACTCGGTTTAAGACTATCCAATAAGGCGAGCGAAGAATTGAACGGAAATGGCCAAATGGCTACCTTTAAACACTGGCTGGAAGAACAAAATTGCTTTGTTTTTACGATGAATGGATTTCCCTATGGAAATTTTCATGGTGAGCGTGTAAAAGACAAGGTGCATCTTCCCGATTGGACCTCGGGGGATCGACTCAGATACAGCAGCAGATTATTCGAGCAGCTGGCCGAGCTGGCGGAGCCTGGAAGTGAAGCAGGCATCTCTACCTCACCCTTGTCCTATAGGTACTGGCATCAAACTGATGAGACACGCCACAGGGTATTGATGGCTGCTACCGAAAATCTGGTGCTGTTAACACTTAAACTCAAGGAGCTTGAAAATAAGACAGGATCTTATCTGCACCTCGATCTGGAACCAGAGCCAGACGGTCTGCTGGAGAATTCGGAAGATGTTCTTAACTTTTTCAGGGAATATTTGCTGCACTATGGTGCAGACAGGATCAGAACAGCCTTAGACGTTTCACAGCCAAAGGCCGAAGAGATTATTCTACGCTATATCTGTATTTGCTACGATGTCTGCCATTTTGCACTGGCCTATGAGGAACCGGAATACAGTTTTGAGAAGTTTTCTTCTTTGGGTATTCGCGTAGGGAAGATTCAGATCAGTGCGGCACTGAAGATATTGGCAGGAACTGATGTGAAAGCTGTATAC